>JAGUYX010000217.1 GCA_020061145.1 Anaerolineales bacterium
GCAAAGGTAAACTCGGTAGATAACGTGTCCACCAGGATTTTCGGTTCGGAACCATCGTTGTCGACTTTACCCTCCACCAGCACCAATTTTTCCGGCTCGATCAGGCCGCGGTAGGTATCCCAGGTGCGGGGGAACACGACCAGCTCGATAACGCCCTGGATATCTTCCAGGGTGACAAAACCCATGGCTTTCCCGGTGCGCGTCTGGTGATGGCGGATCCGGCTGATTAACCCGGCGACGCGCACTTTGGTGCCGTGGACCACGTCCTTCAGTTCGCCCGATAGATGGCTGACCGCCTGGGTCAGCACCTCCATATGGGGGGTGAGCGGGTGATCGGAAACATAGAGACCGATCAACTCTCGCTCCCAATCTAAAATCTCCCGCCGGGAAATTTCCCGCGTCGCCGGGGGCAGGACGATATCTTCGCGCACCCCGGTGCTGGCGCCAAACAAAGATAGCTGCCCGTTTTCCGTCGCCCGGAAATGGCTGGCGCTGATCGACAAAATCATATCCAGGGCTTCGAGCAGCGCCGGGCGCGGGCCAAACCGGTCCAACGCTCCGACTTTGATCAAACATTCCAGGGCACGCCGGCCAACCTGGCGTAAATCCACCCGCCGGGCGAAATCATTCAGGTCTTTGAACTTCCCTTTCTGGCGGGCTTTCAGGATCGCCTCGACCGGGTTCTGGCCTACATTTTTAATCGCCCCAAGCCCAAACCGAATGGCTGGCCCATCCTCCAGGTCTTCGATGCTGAAATCCCATTCGCTGGCATTTACATCCGGCGGTAAAACCTGGATCCCCATCCGGCGGCTATCCGCCACATATAAGGCCACTTTATCGGTGTCATTTTTGGTCACCGACATCAGCGCGGTCATGTATTCTGCGGGGTAATGCGCTTTGAGATAAGCCGTCTGGACGGCAATGACGCCATAATCGGCGGCATGCGCCTTATTAAATCCGTAACGGGCAAATTCTTCCCATTCATTAAAAATGGCGCTGGCGGTTTCTTTGGGCATGATGCCGCGCCTGACCACCCCTTTGATGAACTTCTCGCGGTGCTTCTTGAGCTTATCGGCTTCCTTTTTGGCTATCGCCTTGCGTAAGCCATCGGCTTCGGAGGCGTTATAACCGGCAAGCTCCACCGCAGCGCGCATGATCTGTTCCTGGTATACCGGAATCCCGTAGGTTTCCTCGAAGATAGGCTCCAATACCGGGTGGAGATACTCCACCTTTTCCTGACCGTGCATCCGGGCAATGTAGCGGGGGATAAATTCCAGCGGGCCGGGTCGATACAGGGCAATCATGGCGATCACATGATCCAGGTTTTGCGGCTTCATTTGCATCAGGTAACGCCGCATCCCGGAACCTTCCACCTGGAAGACCCCGGCTGTATCTCCGCGTCCGAGCAGCTCGAAGGCCAACGGATCGTCCACGGGGATATTATTCAGGGTCAGCTCCGTCCCGTAGCGCTCTTTGATCAACTGGCTGGCACGCGCCATGACGGTCAGCGTCGCCAGGCCGAGGAAGTCCACTTTGAGTAAACCCAGCGCATCCAGAATCGACATCTCGAACTGGGTCACAATTTTTACCGGCGCATCTTCGGCATTGCTGGTCGGCCGGTGTAACGGGATATACTCGGTGATCGGCCGGTCGGCGATAATCACCCCCGCCGCATGCGTCCCGGCGTTGCGCACCACGCCTTCGACCTGGGCGGCAGTATCGATTAACTCCTGGATATACCGGCGACCGGCCTCCATGCCGGCCTCCTCGTACACCTTGCGGAATTCTTCAACCGTTTCCAGCGCTTCCGGAATGCTCACCGGTTTACCCGGGATATTGGGCACCAGTTTGGCGACCCGGTCAACCTCCGGCAGCGGGATATCCAGGACACGCCCCACATCCCGGATGGCGGCGCGAGCTTTGAGCGTACCAAAGGTGATGATCTGGGCGACTTTGTCTTCACCGTATTTTTGGGCGCAATATTCCATCATCTTGGGACGCAGATCATCCCGGAAGTCGAGGTCGATATCCGGCATGGATACCCGGCCAGGGTTGAGAAATCGCTCGAAAATCAGGCCGTGCTTGATGGGATCCACCAGGGTGATACCCAGGGTGTACGCCACGATCGAGCCTGCTGCTGAACCGCGGGCATTGAACCAGATATCCTGCTGGGCGGCATACTGGCACAGATCCCAGACGATCAAAAAGTAGGCGTCAAAGCCCATTTCGTGGATGACGCGCAGCTCATATTCCAGGCGCTCCCGAACTTTCGGGTCGGCGGCGCGGGCGCCGTAACAGCGCTGCAGGCCGTCCTCGCACAGTTTGCGTAAATAAGAGCGGGCGTCGTAACCCGCCGGGACGGGGAATTGCGGCAGGCGGTATCCCTTGAACCCCAGGTCGAGCTGGGTGCGCTCGGCGATTTCCAGGGTGTTGCTGAGCGCGCCGGGTATATGCCCGAACAATTGCGCCATTTCCTGAGCGCTGCGCAGATAATAGGAATTATCGTTCATGCGCATCCGGTTCGGGTCCGCCAGGACACAACCGGTTTGAATTGCCAGTAAGATATCCTGCAAACGCGCATCTTCCTGGTCGACATAGTGGACGTCATTGGTCGCCACGTACCGTGCCGGGTAGCGTTTCCCCAGATCCAGCAGCGTTTTATTCATTTCAGTCAGATCGGGCAGGTTATGATCCTGCAGTTCGAAAAAGAAACGGTCTGGCCCGAAGACCTCGTAATACCAGTCCAGCAGGCGGGCAGCTTCGTCCTTGCGCCCGGATAGCAGCGCCCGCGGCACTTCCGCCGACATACAACCCGTGGTGCAGATCAGACCTTCCGCATGGCTGGCCAGAAATTCATGATCGATCCGGGGGAAATAATAAAAACCTTCCAGTTGGGAAGCGCTGGCGATCTCCAGTAAATTGCGGTAACCCGTCTCGTTTTCGGCAATCAACAATAAGTGGGTGGATTTTTTGTCGTACTGTGGATCGCGGTCGTACATGCGCCGCGCCGCCATATATCCTTCCACCCCGATAATCGGCTTGATGCCCGCTTCCACGGCTGCGTTATAAAACTCGATCACGCCAAACATGGTGCCGTGATCGGTCAGGGCAACCGCGGGCATATCCAGTTGTCTGGCGCGTTGAATTAACTTTTGGATTTTACTGAAGCCATCCAGCAAAGAATATTCGGAATGAACATGCAGATGGACAAAAGACATCAGTTTACCCGGTTCGTCGTCACTGCTCGGCAATAAGCTGAAATAAGACCAAATGAATTTATAAGCTGCGAAAGCCAGGCAAACAGGCTGGCTTAAGCTGTTCTGGGGAAGGTAGATGATGCTGGTTGAGACCCGCTCGCCCTGGCTGTGATTATAGCACGCCAGACCCGAACGCTGCCATGCGCCTTCCTTAAAATTTCAGGGTTGGGAGGCAAATTTCATTGCCGGATCGACCAATCAGGTGTAAGATATTTATCTAATAATATTATGAAACCCTGTGATTAATGAAAAACAAAAACCCAGATTACCTCTCTCCGGCGGGTAAACCGGCGCCCATCCCACCCGCATTTCAAGTCCCCGCCCTGCCCAGGTTCTACCTGCCCATCGCCGAGAAAGGGCGCGTGTTCCGGCACCGGAATTTCCGCCTGTTCTTTTTTGGGCAACTGGTTTCCGTGGTGGGCACCTGGATGCAAAGCACTGCCCTGCAGTGGCTGGTGTATCAACTGACCAATTCGCAATCCAGCCTGGGCCTGGTCACCTTTTTGAATTTCCTGCCCGTCCTGTTGATTTCTTTTTTTATGGGAGTGCTGGTCGACCGGCTTCCCAAGCGAAAACTCCTGATCCTCACCCAGTCCAGTTTTATGATCCTGGCGATTACCCTGGCGGTCTTAACTTTCACCGGGTTGGTGGAATACTGGCACATCCTGGCGCTGGCGTTCCTGGTCGGTATCGTAAACGCGCTGGACATGCCCGCCCGGCAGGCATTTTATGTCGAGCTGGTCGACCGGGAAGATCTGACCGTCGCCATCGGACTTAATTCTGCGTTATTTAACTCCGCCCGGATCATCGGTCCGGCGATTGCCGGGCTGATCGTGGGATGGATTGGCGAAGCCCCGGCGTTTGCCATCAACGCCGTCACCTTCCTGGCGGTGATTTTCGCCCTCTTATTGATGCGGGTGGGTTCAGACCAGATCCAGCCTGCCAGGGGCAAGGGTTTCAGCGATCTGCTCCAGGGGTTACGCTACCTGGCAGGCGAAAAACAGATCTTCGGGCTGGTGGCGATGGTTGCTCTGGTTTCATTTGTTGGCGCGCCATACATGGTGCTTTTGCCTGTTTTCGCCAGGGATATTTTGCAGATCGGCGCCGAGGGGTTCGGGCAATTAATGGCGGCGCACGGCATAGGCGCTTTGATCGGCGCGCTTGGGGTAATTTTCTTCGGTTCCCGGCTGGGAAGAGGCAACATATTGATCAGCGCCCGGGCGTTAATGGGCCTGGCGGTTTTCGCCCTGGCAGTTTCACCCTACCCCTGGCTGAGCATGGTCGCGCTGGCGCTGGCAGGTTATGCCTATATCACCCAGTTGATCCTCACCAATACATTGATCCAGGGGATCGTGCCGGACGCTTTGCGGGGACGCGTGATGAGCGCCTTTACCTGGGCTTTGGGCGGTTTTTTCCCGCTCGGCTCGCTGCTGATCGGGGTGATCGGCGATCAAATCGGAGCGCAAAATGCAGCCATTCTCATCAGCCTCGGCTGCCTTGTGCTGACTGCGGTTAATCTGGTCGTTTTCCCGGCGATGAAAGAATTGTAAACTCAGGAATGGGTATAACGCTTCAGCACCTGCATCACCTGATCGTGGTATCCCCTGCCGAATAGGTAAAGATGATTGAGCAGGTGATACAGGTTATAGAGCGGTAAACGCTCTTCCCAGCCGGGTTCCAGCGGGCGCGCCTCTACATACGCCCGGTAAAATGCCTCCGGAAAACCACCAAACAGGCGGGTCATCCCCAACTCCGCTTCCGCCCAGCCATAATGGGTCGCCGGGTCGATCAGAGCCGGCTTGCCATGCGCATCGGTCAACGCATTTCCCGCCCATAGATCCCCGTGGATCAATGACGGCGGTTGGGGAGGGATCCATGCGCTTAATTTCCCGGCTAAAAGCTCGACGCGCCGGAAGGCACGCTCATCAAGCAGACCTTTGTTTCGCGCCAGGTCTGCCAGATAAAGCAAGCGGTGTTGGGCGAAAAACTCGTAGCCGTCTCTCGTCCATGGGTTGGGTTGCGGGGTGGAGCCCAGGTAATTGGATTGTTCAAAGCCGAACTGCCCGCCCGTCTGCCGGTGCAAAAGAGCCAGCTGGCGGCCGAAGGTAACCCAATAGTCATGCGCCCTGGCAGCCGGCCGTAAATCTTCCATCAGGATAAAGGTTTCGCCCACCAGGTACACCTGGGGGATATGCAGCCCATCCGGGGTTTCCAGGGCGCGCAGACCCTCCGCCTCGCGCACGAACATATCCGGAGGCGTCTGGTGATTGGTTTTCAAAAACATTGTAAATCCGGATGCCGTTTCCAGGATCAACCCATGATTGATACATCCACCGGCAACATTGCGAGTGGCGGTAATGGCTCCATGTCCGGAAGCCACACTCCAATCACGGACCGGTTGGGGAATCATGAAGCCGGTTTCATGCCCCCGTTTTCCAGTGAGTGTAGCATACCCCGGCAGGAGCGTTCCACGATTTGATAGACTTTCTCAAAACCATCTATCCCCCCATAATAAGGATCCGGAACTTCAGCATTGGGTTTGCCATACGGATCGAAGTCGCGTAACAGGTGGATTTTCGCCTGCTGTTGGGGGGTTTGAGCCAGGCTGTACAGCACGGCTTTGTTATCCCGATCCATGGCGACCACCAGATCGAATTCCTGTAAGTCCTGAGGGGTGACCTGGCGCGCCCTGCCGGAGTAATTTAACCCATGCCGGGCAGCCACTCTCACCATGCGCGGGTCTGGCGACTCGCCCGCATGCCAGCCGCCAGTTCCGGCAGAATCAACTTCATAACGTTTATCCAGCCCATTTTCCTGCACCAGACGGCGAAAAATGTTTTCCGCCAGCGGGCTGCGCACAATATTTCCCAGGCATACGAATAAAATTTTCTTCTTTTCAGACAACACTACCTCCCAGCATGTTTATTTCCGGCTCATGGCATCCAACACTGCGACAGCCGCCATATTGACAATATCGCGCACTTCATCGCCGGCCTGCAGCACATGCACCGGCGCGCCGGTGCCCAACAAAATCGGGCCGATAGCCTGCGCGTTCCCCAGGCGAGAGAGCAGTTTATAGGCAATATTGGCGGCTTCCAGAGAAGGAAATACCAGCACATTGGCGTCCTTCACCTTGGAAAACGGGTAACGGGTATCGATAATTTCCGGCACCACCGCCGTGTCCGCCTGCATTTCACCATCTACCGCCAGGTCCGGTTGGCGCTGTTTGATCAACTCCACCGCTCTTTGAATCTTCTGTGACAGGGGGTGGGGTGTGGAGCCAAAGTTTGAAAAGGAAAGCAAAGCCACACGCGGCTCTAACTCCAACTGGCAGGCAAAATCAGCCGCCAGACAGGCAATTTCTGCCAGATCTTCGGCGGTCGGCTCGATGATCACCGTGGCATCGGTAAACAGGTATACCCGGTCATCAACAATCATGATATAAACGCCGGCGACTTTGCTCGCCCCGTCGCGGGTGTGGTGAATTTGCAAAGCCGGGCGGATTACTTCCGGATAATCATAAGTCAAACCGGAGACAAAGGCGTCGGCATCGCCCATTTTGACCATCATGGGACCCAAGACATTCGGCTGCCGCATCAACTGTTGCGCCATTTTGTAAGAGACGCCCTTCCGCTGGCGCAGGCGGTAATATTCGCGGGCATAGGCGTCGATTTTGGGAAACTGGTCGGGATCAACAATCTGGGGCGAGTAATCCAGCCCCAAACGCTCGATATGATCCTGGATAATGTCTGCATGCCCGACCAACAGCGGTGTGCCGATGTTTTCGTCCGCCACCTGGGCGGCGGCGCGAATGATCTTAGGCTCATCGCCTTCAGCAAACACAATACGTTTGTTGGGTTTGGAGGCGCGCGCCTTGTTCATAATGAAATGGCGCACCCGTTGCCCCGTCCCCTGGCGGAACTCTAATTGCTGGACATAAGTTTCCAGGTCGATGGTTCGCCGCGCCACGCCGGTTTCCATCGCGGCCCTGGCGACCGCCGGCGCTTCCCACACCAGCACCCGCGGGTCTAGCGGTTTGGGGATAATATAATCCGGGCCAAATTTCAGCGATTCCACGCCGTACGCTCTCAGCACGCTATCGGGCACGTCTTCCCGGGTCAGATCTGCCAGGGCGTGTACCGCAGCCAGCTTCATCTCGTCGTTGATCGCCCGCGCATGCACATCCAGCGCGCCGCGGAAAATAAAGGGGAAACCAAGTACATTGTTAATCTGGTTGGGATAATCCGATCGCCCGGTAGCGACAATCGAGTCCGGGCGCGCTTCTTTGGCCAGTTCGTATTTAATCTCGGGATCCGGGTTCGCCATGGCAAAAATGACCGGCTGATCGGCCATGGTTCTGACCATTTCCTGCGTGAGAATATCCGCCGCCGACAGCCCGTAAAACACATCGGCGCCGCGTACCGCATCGGCAAGTGTCCGGGCATCGGTCTCCACCGCAAAACGTTCTTTATACTGGTTCATCCCCTGCGTACGACCTTTATAAATTACCCCCGTCGAGTCCACCATCAGAATATTATCCGGGTTCACCCCGAGCTTGATCGCCAGGCTGGCGCAGGAAATGGCAGAGGCGCCGGCTCCCGAAATCGTCATCCGGATATCGCCGATGTTCTTGCCCACAATTTCCAGAGCATTGAGCAACCCGGCACTGGATATAATCGCCGTCCCGTGCTGGTCATCGTGAAACACGGGGATATCGAGCATCGCGCGTAATTTTTCTTCAATGTAGAAACACTCCGGCGATTTGATATCTTCCAGGTTAATGCCGCCAAAGGTGGGCGCCATGGCTGCCACCACCTGGATGATTTCGTCCGGGTCGGTGAGATTCAACTCAATATCGAACACATCGATATCGGCAAAGCGCTTAAACAACACCCCTTTCCCTTCCATCACCGGCTTGGAAGCCAGTGCTCCCCGGTTCCCCAGGCCCAGAATGGCAGTCCCATTCGAAACCACCGCGACCAGGTTGCCTTTGGCGGTATATTCATACGCCAGCTCCGGCACATCGGCAATTTCCAACACAGGGTAAGCGACGCCAGGTGAATACGCCAGGGAAAGATCGTGCTGTGTAGCCAGCGGTTTGGTCGGCAAAATGGATATTTTGCCCGGTTTACCGCCCATACGATGGTATTCCAGCGCATCCTCTTTGGAAATTTTCCGCATTTTGGTCCTCCTGAAAGATATGTGGGTTGCACCCCGGGCTTATTATATCTTTTTCCCGGTATCGCTTCCAAACCAGCTAAAAATCCGAGAAAAGGTATCAAAAAAGCCGATCATTTTCCCTTGCAACATTCTTAAGAATATTGTAAACTTCAATCAGATTTATCGTGGATCTTCTCAGGGAGAAGATGACTACAAGCCATTCCGGTCGGTCTTATTGTGTAAAACCGGCCGGGTTGTGACCTGAACACCACTGCGGCCCTGCCTGAAAGGGCAGGATCAGATTATTTGGAAAATACTTTATTTTCTTGTTATTCCCCGCAGTGGAGGGGCCACGCTGCAACGATTGAACTCAGTGAGTTTTTGACCGCGGTTACCCGCCATTAAGTGGGTTTGGACGGAAATCGAAAGTTTACCATAATCCGTCCAGGCAGGTTATGAAAGCCGAGTAAAAGTTTTACGCGATCGTCCTGCCTTACTTAAAAAATGTTTCGGTTTCAGGATATACCTTCGTACGGAGAATCAATCATCAAGCCGGTATGCATCACCGGGAGAAACCTATACATGGTGGAATAAGAAAAATCTTCAATTATCTGCCTTTGCGAGGCAGAAAACGAAAGAATCTGTATCTACCCTGATAAGTTTTATTGAACGTACGAAGTTTTCCAGGTGGGGAACCTGAAATAAGGCGTTAATCCAATCACTGGCGTTTTCGATATTCGCTGCAGCCGTGGCCGAGCAGGCATTCACACGGCTGTTTGTGTTTTTAACATGGAACCATGAGTCCGATTATTACTGCGCTTACCGGTCAAAAAAGAAACCCACACCGGGTTAATGTCTTTGTGGACGGCGAATACGCGTTCAGCCTGGCAAAGATTGTCGCTGCCTGGCTGGAAGTTGGCCAGGAAATCAACGAACAACGGATGGCGACATTGCTGGCTGAAGACCAGAAAGAACAGGCCTTACAGCAGGCAATCCGGCTGATCCAGCACCGCCCACGCAGCCAGTCTGAAGTGAGACGTAACCTGGAGAAACACAATTTCTCTGCTGAGGTCATCGAAGAAACCCTCAGCCGTCTGGTAAGCAATGGGTTACTGGATGATCGCAAGTTTGCCAGCCTGTGGGTGGAAAATCGCCTGACATTCCGCCCCCGCGGGCAAAGAGCGCTGGCTTATGAGCTGCGCCAGCTCGGCATCACTGACCCTATTATCCAGGAAACCCTGGAAGAAACCCTCCCTGATGAAGAAATGCTGGCTTACGCGGCGGCTCAGAAATACGTCCGTAAGCTGGTTAACCTGGAGCGGCAGGATTTTTACCGTAAGTTAAGCAATTTCCTCGCCCGCCGAGGATTCAATTATGAGACTGCCGCCGCAGTAGTGGAACGTCTCTGGCAGGAAACCGCCGGGGAAAACACTACACCTGAATCGTGAAAATAAATGAGGTATACCGATGAGACCTGACTTACCCATAATCCTGATACCTGTGTCAGCAATCCTGGCGCTGGTTGTGGGGTTCCTGGTCGGGTATTGGATTAAACACACGCAGGCAAAGGCTGCCCAGGAAAAAGAACAGGCCGAAGCTGGCAGTGTGATCAACCGAGCCCGGGAAGAAGCCCGCGAAATCAAAATCCAGGCAGAGAATGAAGCCCTGGAAATCCAGCGCACCGCCGAGCGAGAGGCTGCCCGGCGGAGAAATGAATTGACGCGCGAAGAAGATCGTTTGCAACATCGACGGGAAGAGCTCGACCGGCGCGCCGAACGCCTGGAAAAGCAAAACGAAAGCCTGAATAAACGCCAGAGCGCCCTGGACAAGCGCGCCAACGAAGTAGATCGTGTCTATGCGCAGCAGATGGAAGAGTTGCAACGAATTTCCAGTATGACTGTAGAGGAAGCACGTTTGGCATTGCTCGCCGAAGTGGAGAAGGATACCCGCGACGATATGGCCCGCCTGATCCGGCAGATCGAAGCCGAAGCCCGGGAAGAAGGCGAAAACCGCGCCCGTAAAATCGTCGCCGACGCCATCCAGCGCATCTCTTCGGATCAGGTCGCCGAAGTGACCACCAAAGTGGTCAACCTCCCCTCCGATGAGATGAAGGGACGGATCATCGGCAGGAACGGGCGGAATATCCAGGCGTTCGAGCAGGCTGCCGGCGTCGACGTGATCGTCGACGATACCCCCGAAGCGGTGACCATCTCGTGCTTCGATCCGGTGCGCAGGGAAGTCGCCCGCCGCGCCCTGGAGAAGCTGGTGCTGGATGGGCGCATCCACCCGGCTTACATCGAAAAGGTGATCAAAAAAGAGGAGCAGGAGGTCGAAAAGATTATCGCCGAAGCCGGCGAACAGGCCGCCTATGAAGCCGGTCTGAGCAGCCTGCACCCCGAAATCACCCGTATGATGGGTCGCCTGAAGTTCCGCACGTCTTACGGGCAGAACCAGCTGGCGCACGCTGTCGAAACCGCAAAAATCGCCAGCCTGGTCGCCGCGGAGCTGGGCGCGGATATCGAAGTCACCCGGGCGGCTGCTTTCCTGCACGATATCGGCAAAGCCATGGATCACAATGTGGAAGGCACCCATGCCACCATCGGCGCAGAGTTTGTGCGCCGCTACGGGATCAACCCCCGGGTGGTCAATGCCATCGCCTCCCACCACCATGAAGTGGAGCAGGAAAGTGTGGAAGCGATCATCGTGGAAGCGGCGGATGCCATTTCCGGCGCGCGCCCCGGCGCCCGGCGGGAAAGCCTGGAGCAGTACATCAAACGTGTGCGCGCCCTGGAAGAGATCGCCAACAACCACAAGGGCGTTACCCAGAGTTATGCCCTGCAGGCCGGTCGGGAAATCCGTATCTTCGTCCGTCCAGAAGAGATCGACGACCTGGCTTCGACCCACCTGGCGCGGGATATCGCCAACCAGATCGAAGAAACCATGCAATACCCGGGCCAGATCAAAGTGACGGTTATCCGCGAAACCCGCGCGGTGGATTACGC
>JAGUYX010000069.1 GCA_020061145.1 Anaerolineales bacterium
CCCGGGCCATAGGCGAAGAACGGGCTGCGCGGCTGCCGGCTCCAGTTGAAACGAAAAATCGGGCGGCGGGTGACTGTGGCCAGCTCATCGCCGGTCAGTATAACAATGTGAGCATAGTTTTTAACGACCAGGGTCTCCATGAATGTGATGATCTCCGCAGTAATGTGACTTCTGTGCAGGAGGCGGTTAGTGGAGCGGACCTCCCCCAAACCACTGGTTCTCGTTAATCTTAACGTTGTATATGATTAATAATTACCCGTTTTTCCAGGCCTGACAGTTCTGTGAGGCCGGGAAAGAGAGCAGGCAGGAGGGATTCTTTGTAACCATGCCTCCTGTCATTCGGATACCTGCGCCTGATGCAGGGTGAAGCAATCTCTCCCCATGGCTGGCGTTGTGATTGGTTGTGGCGGAGATTGCTTCGTCACAAAAAGCGTTCCTCGCAACGACAACTTGCCCGGGTGTTTTTGCGAGACCTGCGCCTGATGCAGGGTGAAGCAGGCTCCTCCTGTGTCCTCAATCCCCATTCAGTCGCTTGACAGTTCGCCACTTCACGGTAGACTTGATAGTACGTGTGGTCCAGCGACAACCCGTGCCTGTGTAATCTAGGAGCCAGACCATGGAAACACTCGAAGCCATCCGCACCAAACGGGCGGTGCGCCAGTTCACCTCTGAACCGGTACCCGACGAAGTAATCGAAAAAATCCTGGATGCCGGGCGCAGAGCCCAGTCGAGTAAAAACAGCCAGCCCTGGCATTTTGTGCTGATCAAAGACCGTGAGAGGCTGAAAGAACTCAGCCAGTGCGGGCGATACGCCGAGCATATCGCCGATTCGGCGTTCACCGTGGTCATCCTGCAAACGGTAGATTGGGCGTTCGATATCGGTCAGGCAGCCGCCTATATGCAGCTTGCCGCCTGGGATCTGGGTGTCAGCTCCGGTCTGGCCTCGTTACATGATCAGGAATGCGCCCAGAAGGTAGTTCAGGCGCCGGCGGACTTAAACCTGCAAATCGCCATCGCCTTTGGTTACGCCGCCAATCCCCCTCACCCGCCCAAACCGGGCGGCCGGCGGAAGCTGGATCAGATTGTCCACCCAGAGGTCTGGTAAACTATACCCCACGGATGACCGCTACCCTTTACCATAAACTGCCGGATGGCCGCAAACTGGCTTATTGTTTTTTTGGCGATCCGGCAGGATACCCCCTGATTTATGCGCATGGCCTGCCCGGCAGCCGCCTGGAAGCCGGGCTGTA
Organism: Anaerolineales bacterium; assembly: GCA_020061145.1. Taxonomy (GTDB): domain Bacteria; phylum Chloroflexota; class Anaerolineae; order Anaerolineales; family DRKV01; genus JAGUYX01. Next base: position 1,251 of record JAGUYX010000069.1, read on the forward strand.
TCATGAGGCTGCCCGCGCCTGGGGTTTTCGCCTGATTGCTGTGGATCGTCCCGGGATTGGGGGCTCTTCACCCCACCCGAAGCGCACACTCAGCAGCACCGCCACCGACCTGAAATCCCTGGCCAACACCCTGAACCTGGAAACCTTTGGCGTTTTCGGCTGGTGCGGAGGCGGGGGCCTCGCCATGGCCTGCGCACGGCGGATGCCCGACCGGGTGGCTTTCGTGTTAACTTCCAGCACACCGACCAACCCGGCGGAGCTGCACTATGCCGCCGGTCAGATGATCACGCCGGGAAATGGGGTGTACCGGCCGCGGCGCACGGGTCTCTGGTTCTGGCGTTTGCATTACCTGCCGCAATACTGGTTGTTGAACCTGGCGCCGATGGCCTATCTGCGCCATTACCAGCGGATTGTCGAACCGGGCGACCGCGCCCTGCTCCAGCAACCCGAGGCGCAGCGTATTTTCCTGGCAGCGCAAAAGGAAGCTTTCCGCCAGGGCGTTTCCGGTGTGGCGCTCGACCAGCACCTGCTCTCCCAGGATTGGGGCTTTCGCCTGGATCAGGTTACGACCCGCCTGGTGGTCTTCCACGGTACGGATGACCGGCTGATTTCGTTCGATTATGGCTCCCATCTGGCCCGTACGGTGCCGGACGGGATGTTACACGAGTACACCGGCGAAGGCCATTTCTTGCCGCTACGCCACGCCGGTGAAATATTTCAGGCGGGCAGGATGATCCTGGAAGCCGGCTGATCTTCGGATACAATAATTGCATGGAGTTTTCCCGCCTCAAGCGTCTCCTCCCGGCGAACTATACCAGGGCGCTGCCATTATTCGAGGGCTTTATCCGCGACCCGTTGATGTTCGCCGTGCTGGAAGGGAAACGCCCCGGCCGCGTTTACGCCGATCACCCTGACCAGCCCCGCGCCGCCCTGGTCTGGACAGATACCGAATGCGTTTACCTGGCCGCCGACCCCGCTGACCGTTCCTTTTTCCAGAATTTTCACCAATTCACCAAACAGGTGCTCTTCCCCACCGGCAAAGCGCTCGACCTGGACTTCCTGACTCTGTTTACGCACCCACCAGAGCTGGCGCACATCCTGAAGCTGGAATTGGCGCCGCTGGAACCCCTGATCACCCCGGCGAATACATTTTCATTCAACCGGCGGCGGTATAATTCCCGCCGGGCTGAGCTGCTTTCCGTTCCGGAGGGTATGCGCATTCTCCGCCTGGATGAAAACCTGCTTTTTTCTCCGGAAAACGATGGCTTGCTGGATGCGGTTCTCCACTACTGGGGGTCAGTGGAAGCATTCCTGCAATACAGCCTGGGTTATGCCATGCTCCACGAAGAACAGGTCGTATCCTGGTTATACGTTCAGGCGCAGGGCGCGGAAGGCCAGGCGCCGGACACCTGGACAGACCCGGATTATCGCGGGCTGGGCTTGGCCTCCCGGCTGGTGGCGCGCTGGGTGGAAGACTGTCTGCGGATGGGTTTACGCCCTTTCTGGATCAACGACCGGGTCAACCGCCCTTCCCGCCGCCTGGCCGAGCAAACCGGTTTTGATTACCAGGGCGATATTGAATTGCTGGATATCCCTTTTTATCCCTTCGAGTTTTATCGCGGTATGGCGCGCCACTTTTTCCTGGTGAACGACAGTTATGACGAGGCGGCTTCCTCCTTCGAGCATGCGTTTCGGCTGGGGGAGGCGGATCCTTCCGATTATTACCTGGCAGCCGCCGCCTGGATGCACGCCGGGGAGCCGCAGCGCGCCCTGCAAAACCTGCAACGCGCCGTCGATCACGGCCTGGAGGACCTGCTTGCCCTGGAGGGCACCGAGGCCTTCGATGAGCTGCGTTTGCTGCCTGAATGGGACCGTCTGAAACAGTATTACTTCCGCTCGCGGCGCAGCAACTGACCGATTTTCCCATGTGATCCGGAGAAGCTCGATTTTTCCGTCCCGACCACCCGTATGAGAGCTCGCACGAACGCACAAAACACACCCCAAAAGAATACCTTCCCGCTGTCGCCGGCGCGCTGATCGTCTGGTTGAACAACCCCGTGGTCTTATTCCTGGCTGCCGGCGGCCTGAGCTGGTGGCAAGGCGGGGTATATGCAGCCTTATCCTTTCTCGCCGCGGTCAGGGGCGTATCTGGGCGTTTCGCCTGCCTCCCGAGTTGCTCCAGGAAGGTTTGCCTGCCGCCGAGAAGCAAAACGTCCAGCCCCGGGATCACAAGCTGGCGCTGGTGATCGGCAACTGGCTGGAAGACCAGACCTTAAAAGCCGGGTTGCCGGGTTACGCCGATGACACCCGGCGGACGCCTTACCGCCGGCTGCCCTGAGCATGGTAAGCTGCGGGTTTATGCCTCAGTCCCCCTTCAATCCCAACAATCCGCGTATCTGGCGGTCGAAAATTGCCTGCCAGGTGTATTTCTGGCGAATCTGGCGGCGCAGCACCAGCCGCCCGTCACTTCCGGCAAGGGATACCAGTTGCCGCGCGGCTTCCGCCGGGCTCTGCTGATCGAGCGCCAGCAAAACGTGCTCGCCGGCGATCTCCCTTGCCGCCGGCACCGCCGCCTGCACCACCACCGGCACCCCCGCCAGGCCGGCCTCCAGCACGGGCATGCCAAACCCCTCGCGGTGGCTGGGCATGAGCATCACATCTGCGCCGCGCAGCAGGTCGTACACCACCGGCGTGTCGATTAAATAACCCTCCGAGCCGTCCGGGGCGCTCTCGAACACAAAACGGACTTCATTCTCCACCCCCAGCTGGCGGCGTAACTCGCGCAGGCTGTCAAAATAATCTTCGCCGGTTTCGCTGTGGGGATCCGGCGGGCCGGTAATCACCAGCAGGGGGCGCAAACCCTGTTCCTTGATCGCTGCGACCAGGCGCATGGCAAATTCGATATTCTTGGCCTGGGTCACCCGCACCGGCATCAACAACACCAGATCCGCCCGGCGCATTCCCAGGCGCTCTGCCAGCGCGGCGCCCTGGCGACTCCAACCCAACACCTCTGCCAGTCCGACCCCGTTATAGACCACCACGGATGATTTCAGGGCTGCCCCGCTGATCTCGGCAAACTCCTCCTGCCGCTGGCGGGAGACCACCACGTATTTCACGCCCGGCAACTGGCTCTTCAACAGCTCCCACGGGTAACCGGGGTGGACTTTGTGCCGCGAGCTGGGGCTGCTCCAGGTGAAATCGTGGCACCAGGCGATGTATTGCGGCCCGGATTGGCCCCCAACCAGGCGGCTCAGCGCGGCGGTGAGCGGCAGGTTGAAATGCTTGGAAAAGACATTATGAACGATCAGCACATCGAACTCGGCCAGGATGGGTTGCAGGCGATCCTGGAGCCTGGCGGTGAAGGGTTCGAAAGACGCCGGCACCTGGCCCGCTTCCAGCTCCCTGGAAATCGCCAGCACTTCCGGGTGACCTGAGTCCAGCTCCGGCATCAGGATAAAGGCGGTATCCTCCGGCAATGCCGTACGCGAGCCGCGCCCGGCAATCACCGTCACTTCCAGCCCATTGCGGGTAAACGTGCGGGCGTGGGCGTGGATGACCGCTTCAACTCCGCCCACCACCGGCGGCGCAGTGTAGTGCAGCATGGCAATATTCATCGGCGGCTCCTTCCAGACCCGGGCTAGAGACCCAGACGCCGGGCAGTATCCACCTGGTCGTTCAGCCAGGCGTTGATATCGTCTCGCTCGATGATCCAGCGTAAGCGTACAGCGCGTTGCTGGCGTTTTTCAAGCTCCATGGTCAGGCCCTGGTGGATGGCTTCGGCGGTGGCGTAAATATCGCAAGGCGAGATGCTGATCGCCCCCGGCCCGAGCTGCTGGTGCGCGCCAGCCAGTTCCGAAAGCACCAGCACCCCGTCTTTTTCATTGACCACCGGCCCTTCTTTGGCGACCAGGTTCATCCCATCCGCAATCGAATTGACCAGCAGCACATCATACCGGCGCAGGGCAGCCACCGCCCGCCCATAATCCTCGCCCACCAGCAGGCGCACCGGCTCCCAGGTGCTTGTCCCGTGGCGGGCGTTCACCCTGCCGGCGGTCGCATTGATGTGGTCCAGGTAATCGGTATATTCGTCCAGCCCCAGGCGTGAAGGCACCAGCACCGCCAGGAATACGACTTTGCCGATGTGCTCCGGGTGAAGCTCCAGCATCTGCTCGTAGGCCAGAAAGCCGCGCACGATATTTTTGCTCGGTTCGATGCGATCGACGCGCAACACGATTTGCCGCTCCCCGCAAATCTCCTCGATCTCCCGCACCTGTGCAGTCACAGAATCGGAAGCCGCAAAATTCCGCAACTGGGTTACGTCGATCGAAATGGGAAAATCACGCACGTGGGTGGCGCGGTTGCGGTACCACACCCGCCGCCGGCGGAAATTCGGGTAAGACTTGGGTAGAAAGATCTCGCAGGTGCGCAAGAAGTTATGTGCATCCGCCTGGGTTTGAAAACCAAGCAGGTCTGCGGCGCACAACCCATCCAGGATAGCATGCCGCATTCCGGGGGGCAAAATTCCCCAGTATTCCGGCCCGGGCCAGGGAATGTGTACAAACAGGGAAATCGCCGGAGGATGCTGCAAAGTCGCCCCCGCGCGTATCGCCTCACGGATGAAGCGCGGCGCCAGGTAAAGATGATAATCCTGCAGCATGACCAGCCCGGGTTGGCTATCGTGCTGCAACTGGCGGGTAATCTCGGCGGCGAACATGCGGTTCACCGCCAGGTAACCCTGCTCCCAGGCCTGCCAGGTATGCCGGTCGATCACCGGCAGGCGCGGTAAATTCCACATCGAATGTTGTAAAAACCACAACAAGGGGTTGGCGATCTGGTTGTAATACCCCTGGTAAACGTCGTCCGCCGGGTTGATAAAGGCAACCCGTATCTTCGTCCCGGATTCCAGCTCCACCTCCCCGGCGCCCCAGGCCACATCCTGCGGAGTGCGGGCGCAGGCCACCCAGGTCGCCTGGACGTGTTCTGCCACCCCGCTCAGGGCGGTTACCAGCCCGCCGGCGCCGCGTTTGGTGACCAGGCTGCCGTCTTCCTGGAGCTCAAAGGTCACCGGGGCGCGGTTGGCGGCGATGATCAGCCGTCGCGAGTGTAAATATTCCGGTACCGCCTGGCGTAAATCCTCATCCAGGGTCGGCGAGATAGAGGGCGTCTGGGCTGCCGCCATGCAGGCCTCCTTTATGCTTTTCCGCTGCGCTCCTGGCTGGCTGCGTTTTCCTGCAGGGCCAGGTCGATAAATACCGCCGCCGTCCACCCGAAAATCGGGTCCGCTTCCTTTGCCGGTCCGCCGGTTTCGGGGTTGTAATATTCGTAAATGTTGGCTTCCTGCATCACCAGTTCCAGGGTTTTCCGGCGCAACTCGCCAGCCAGCTCTTCTTCGCCGATCTGTTGCAGGGCTTCGATGAAGAAATAATTGATATTCACCCACACCGGGCCGCGCCACATGGTATCCGGATCGTATTTGGGGTCGTTACGCGCCACGCTGGGCAGCGGGTATTTCGTCCAGAAGGCTTCCGGGTTGGTCAGATGAGCGATCAGGCGCTGGTTGATCTCGCCGGGTAGCTGCCCCGTCCAGAGCGGGTACAGGTTAAACGGGGTGAGCACATTCAAGGGCTGGTTGTCTTTTAAGGCTTTGAAATAACCGTCCTGCGCATCCCACATATCTTCCAGCATGCGCCGTACGATGCCTGCGGCTCTCTTGCGCCACATGGCGCCATCGTGTTCCAGGCCGATGATTTCCGCCATGGAAGCCAGCGAACCCATCTGCACGCACAGATAGGTGTTCAGATCGGGGGACTCCACCGGCATCCCCTCATCCCACAGCGGGCTGTCGTCCAATCCGGACGAATACGGATGGTTGTATTGCACCAGGCCATCCACGTCATCGTCGTTCATGGCAAACCACCAGGCATTCCAGCGCACCAGCGGCATGTAGATTTCTTTCAGGAAGTCCGGGTCGGGGTCCATTTCGTGGAGTTTCATGGCTGCCCAGGCCAGGATCGGCGGTTTGGTGACCTCGGCGCGCAGCGGGTGATCGATTTCGGAGATGACGCCTTCATCATGAATGGCGTCGGGGAGCATGCCATCCGCCAGCTGGTAGGCGAGCATAGCCCGGATCTGGTTGCGCGCCAGCTCGGCGTCCACATGCCGAAAGGCCAGGGCGTGCATGGCGCTGTCCCACAACCACAAGCCCACATATTTGATCTTGGATGGGAACATGGCTTCGTACGCCACGTTCCCCTGGGGGCTGATCAGGTTGTTGGCCATCACCCACCAGGAGTAGGCATAAGTGGGTTGATACTCATCGGACACTTCGGGTATTTTCTGGAACCATTCCGCCCAGCGGGTTTCGGCGTCGGCCAGAGCGACCGAAAACGGGCGCGCTTCCTGGCTCAAATCTACCTGGCTGCGGATAGTGATCACAATCGCCGTATCCAGAGCAGCTTCCACCAGGAACTCCACCCGGTAACAACCATCCGCCGGAGTAATTTGATTGTGCACGGGCTCGCCGTTGGTGGCATATTCCAGGTTGCGGATGCCTTTAAGCACCCCGCCGCGCTCCAGGGGGGTCCAGAATTGGGGGGCGACGGTGAAGCGCAGCCCGGCGACCTGCCCGGATGGGATCTGGAAGGACAGGCTGTTCCGGCTCTGAAAGACCAACCCGAATTCCCCGATTTCGGTCTGGAAGAACAGGGCGTGCGGAAAACTGGTGGTCTGGAATTCCAGCGGCTGGTGGTTGCCGTCCAGGAAGGTAATTTCCTGCAGGAAGGGCGGGCGGAAGCGATAGGCTTCCAGGCCGGGTTCCAGGTCCACCAGGCGCTCGGCCAGCTTGACGAACAGTTTGCTCTGAGCGGAGTATTTAAAGACCAGCAGGCGCGAACCGCGGTCGCTGAACGGTACGTGTTCGATATCGATGCGATTGCGCAACATGTTGAGATAATAAGCTTCAGATTTTTTGACCATGGTTATTCAGTATACCGGTTTCGCGGGTAATTTGATAATTCGATCAGCGCGTGGGAGGAAGAAGGGTGGTCATCAGCGCCGTAAAGGACAATACAACCTAATCCTACCTTGAAACGTGGGAAAATTGCAAATATTGTCTGATTATGGGGTACCCGAGCTGCGCTGAGGCTTGCCTGTGCAGCGGCAGCAAGCTGCCGCACTCCAGATTACTGCAGGAGCCGGTTTGCAGAAAGCCTCTCCCCGGGCGGGGAGAGGTTGGGTGAGGGGTTGATCGACAGGCTGAAGCCTGTCGTACCTGTAGGACAGACTTCAGTCTGTCCTGCAACCTGTTTTCCTGAGCCAGCCGCCCAGGATGACATTGGATCAACTGTCATTGCGAGA
>JAGUYX010000263.1 GCA_020061145.1 Anaerolineales bacterium
CGGTGTGAGCCGGTTTCGATATTGTCTAGCAGGTATTCGATACAGCGTTTGGCAAAGCGGGTTGCCTGAATCCGGTCGAAGGGGGACGGGTCGCCGCCCTGTTGCAGGTGACCCAGGATTGCCTGACGAACATCGTACAGGTCCTGCCCCTCTTCTTCGAAGAGGGCGCACATCACCGCAGTGGAATAGATCGAGTTGGCAAGCTCGTTGCGAATGATCAGACCGAGTCGCTTGCCTTCGTGGAAATCCCGATTCATCGCTTCGATGTCTCCAACGATTTCTTTCAGCGTTACACCTTCCTCGTGGATATAAACACGTTCTGCGCCCGTTCCCATCCCGCTCATCACTGCCAGATATCCGCAATAGCTGCCCATGACCTCGACGATAAAACAGCGCCGGGTTGCCACAGCAGATTGTTTGATCTTATCTACAGCCTCCACAATATTGTTTAACGCTGTATCCGCGCCAATACTCAATTCGGAACCTGGCAGGTTATTATTTATCGTGGCGGGCAGACAAACAATGGGAATTTGGAAGGCGGGGAAATGTTTGCGTTCTTCAAGCAGCAGATGGGCCGATTCGTACCCCGTCCAGCCGCCAATGATTAATAAACCTTCGATGCGGTGTTCTTCTATGTTCCGCGCAATGGCATAAAAATCTGTGCCAGAGGGGACCTTACGATTGGTGCCCAATTCCGAGCCGCCCCGACCGGCCCAACCATTGACGCTCATCCATGAAAGTTCCTGTATGTCACCATTGATCAGACCCTGCACGCCATTTTGAACGCCCAGGACGATATGCCCACGATCGATGGCAATCCGAACAGCGGCGCGTACTGCGGTATTCATCCCCGGCGAAGGTGAACCGGCATTCATCACCGCAATCCGCCGGCGTCTATGCCCGGGAGGGACCGCATGCGGCAAGGAGCGGATCAGGGTGCGGAAAGTATCAAATGCTTCCAGAAAACTGCTGCCACGCAATTCCATGGCTTTTATGTAATCTTTTGCTTCGATGGCACTGGCTACAGCATGTGTTTGTTCCACACATTCCATCAGGGGCGATTTGGTGATCCGATTGCCACGCAATCCAATTAAAACCGGTTCATCCTCGGGATTACATTCCAGGATAGTTTCCACCGCGGCATGCCCCAGGAGGGTGCCCAGGTTGCGGTCGAAGGCGCTGGGTGAACCGCCACGCTGCACATGCCCCAGCACGGTCACCCGCACTTCTTCACCCAGGTGTTCCTCCAAAACCTGTTGGACACGACTGCTGCCGATCAGGTTACCTTCCCGATCGCGGGCGCCTTCAGCCAATACAACGATGCTATCCCGCCGCCCGGCGGCGCGCCCAGCTTTGAGGCGTTCCACCATTTTTTGTTCCCAATCTTCCACATCCGGTGGGCTTTCCGGAATCAATACCCAATCTGCGCCAGATGCCAACGCCCCCATCAATGCCAGGTAACCACAATTCCGCCCCATCACCTTGACCACAAAAGTGCGCTGGTGGCTTGCGGCCGTGCTGGATATCGCGTCCACCGCTTCGGTGATCCGATGTAAGGCGGTATCTGCGCCAATCGTTATGTCTGTACCGAACATGTCATTATCGATGGAACCTACCAGACCCGTGATGAGCAGGTGTGGATACGCTTCAGCCTGTTGAGGTTGGATTTCGCCGCGCTTCAGCAGCTCCTGTATCAGTTTGGGCCATTCCTGGCGAAAAATATTTGCCCCGGTCAGGCTGCCATCGCCACCGATAATCACGAGGCGGGTGATCCCATGCTGGATCAGGTTGCGTGCCGATTTCCGCCTGCCTTCTCGGGTGCGAAATGCTTCACTGCGCGCAGTGCCAATAATCGTACCGCCCAACTGTAACATCCCACCCACATCCCCCCATTTCATTTTTTTTATGCGTTCACCCCCTTCTACCAGGCCCTGATAACCCTCATAAATTGCATAAACGTCCAGGTTTTTATTCAGCGCGGTTCGAACAATAGCGCGCACAGCCGCATTCATGCCAGGGGCATCTCCACCGCTGGTCAGGACTGCGATTTTTGTGTTATTGTCAGGCATCATCAGGGCTCCTTATTCAGCTTCGGTTTAAGGTCAGGTCAGGAGGCTAAGCTTGGGGTGAATTGTGGGATTGTTACCGGAATAATCCTGATTTTATCACCACCTGTTTAAGCCTTCCTCTTGCGCTACCGGTGGGTTGGCTCAAGCTGGCCGATTATCTGAAACTTTGGTAAATTCTCAGGGCAAAACAATTTCATGATGAATGGTGCCGCCGCGCTCGCCAAACAGATCTACCTGCAAGCGTGAACCGGATTTGCCGCGCACGACCCAGGCAGCCCAGGCACGATTATCTGTGGGACTGGAAGCAAACACTGCTGTAGACATGGACTTATTCGCCCGACCTTCCAGGAATCCCAGTTCAGGCTGGAGTTTGCCTTCGATCAGCGAAACTTCGTCAGGCAGAATCAACTTTACCCGAAGTGGACGCGTAATTGCGCGTTTTTTCCCCTGGGCGCTGGTGTACGTGGGTAAATACCCCTTATTTTCCACTACCAGATGGATCGAAAACGCATCTTCACCCAAAGGGCTTACCCTCAATGTCTTTATCTCAATTTGCGGTAAAAGCTTGCCGATTTCGATCGCAAAAGGTACATTGCGGGTGATTTCAGCTTCCAGGTAAGCGGCAGGCGGGTTCGTCCAGGTAAACAGGCTGTTCCACCCACCCAGCTCGATTTTTCCCAGTTGAGGATGATCGAATGGATACCAGGGGACGTATCCCTGGTCGCCGGTATGCTGTTTAATCCAGGTGAAAATTTTTTCATCATCTTCAACCGGATGCTCGCGGAACCATTCTGCAAAACCCCGATTTTCAATGCCAGCTTCGGTTGGCAGGTCCCAGAGCTCAACAGTAAACGCAAATATGCCCAGATGATCGTACATCCAATCATCAAATGCGCCGGTTGTCACTTCTTTGGGATGATAGAGAAAATCATGATAGGTAGAGACACTGCGGTAACCGGTGAAGTGGGTGCCTAATGCCCCGATTTTTTTGTAAACCCACAGGTCAGAGGTCTCCATCTGATCATCGGGGCGGGTGCTGAATGGGCGTAAAATAACGCGAGAGAAAGTATGGTAAGTCAGCGCCAGGTTAATGTTGGCGTGTGAGGTAATAAAATTAAGCAAGGCATGAATTTCCGGTTCCGACCCGGGAAAAGGGCCAGCTCCGGTTTGATCCCCTTCCGGTTTCCACTCGAAAGGAAAATTACGGTTGAAATCCAAGCCGGCGATGGGGCGTGCGGACTTGATCAGGTAACCATCAAAATATTCAAGCAAACCCTCACGAAATAGCCGAAAGAATTCACCTTCCAGGTCGGCAGGTTGGCGTTTGACCAACAAATCCGGAAATTCCGGATGCGCTTTCCAATCTCCGTTGGGGTCCTTGAGGCGCATTTGCAGGATACGTCCATCACCATCCACATCCTGAATGTGTAAACCTTCTTCTTTGTCGATATAGGGATAGGGGCGGACTCCAGAGCGCAACAGGCGCGGGTTTTTCGACAGAACCGCCTCTGCGCCATCCGGGTTGACGCGGGGCACGATGTAATAGACGGCGTTATCCAGCAGTCGGTGAATTTCCGGCTTTTGGGCATATTCGTGTAATAAGGTATAGGCAACGTTCAGAGCAACTGTCGTTCCGGTAATTTCCGTGGCATGGATATTTGCATCAATCCAGATAGCCGGTTTTTCTTCTGCCAACCCGGTCTTTTTCTGGGTAAGAGTTAACAACCAGATTGGGCGTTTTTCATAACTTTCCCCAATTACCGAGACGTCCAGCAATTCCGGATATTCTTTTTGCCAGGTTAATATCGTTTTTTCCAGGGCTGCATTGGTGAAGTATTCATTCAGCATATGGCGGTCTCCCAGAGAACTATTATGCAAATTATATCTCTTCACAAGGTTTGGAAACCCGGCAGGGTATAATCAGGCACATTCTCACCGACGTGTCTCCAACATATAGCCGGATAAAATCACATGTTAAACCGTCTGCGCACTGTTCTGCCATCAGGCACAGAATTAAAACGCCTGTTCTCCTATCTCCGTCCACACAAAGGGCGGATGGTGATAGCAGTCCTCAGCCTGGTATCTGGTTCGATCTTGGGGCTGGTATTTCCCTGGGTTATGCAGGACCTGATCGATGCAGTTTTAGGCGAGCGAGATTTCCAGCAATTAAATTACATCACTGCCCTATTAATTTTTGTTTTTCTGTTGCGGTCAGTATTTTATTATTTCCAGATTTACTCACTTTCTTTTATCGGGGAACGGATTGTCGTCGACCTGCGTAAACAGGTTTTCGAGCATTTACAGAGCCTCAGCCTGCGTTTTTACGCCGATCGAAAAGTGGGTGAATTGATCTCGCGCCTGGCATCCGACGTGACCCTGTTGCGTACCGCGTTGACCAGCAATATCGCCACCGTATTAAGTCAGTCGATAACTTTCCTGGGTTCTTTCATTCTGATGATTATCCTCAACTGGCGTTTGACTGCCTTTATCCTGGCGACCACACCGTTGATTGTCGGCAGCGGCGCGGTTTTTGGTGCATATCTGAAAAAATTGTCCACCCAGGTTCAGGATGAGGTGGCAGGCGCTTCCGCAATCGCTGAGGAGACATTGAGTGGCATTCGTATCGTCAAGGCTTTTACGCGGGAAGCCTTTGAAAGCCTGAAATACAGCCAGCAGATCGAGCGCACGTTTAAAGTGGTGATGAAACAAACCGTGGTACGCTCGGCTTTTGGACCGTTGATCTCCTTTTTCGCCTTTGCTTCGCTTGCGGGGGTTCTTTGGGTTGGGGGAAGAGAGGTGCTCGAAGGTCGCCTGACAGCCGGGGCGTTAATTGCTTTCCTGGTGTATGGAATCAATATCGCTGCTTCTTTAGGCGCCTTCACCAGTCTGTATTCACAAATTCAGGAAGCTGCCGGGGCGACACGCCGCTTATTCGAGCTGCTGGATACAGAGCCGGATATCCGGGAAAGACCCGGCGCAATTCGGCTCGAAAGCGTCAAAGGACACCTGATTCTCGACCGGGTATCGTTTGCTTACCAGGATACAAATCCTGTACTGGACAATATCAGCCTTGAAATTTTACCTGGCGAAGTGCTTGCTCTGGTTGGTCCATCAGGAGCTGGAAAAACCACCATTTTCAACCTGATCCCGCGTTTTTATGATCCTATCCAGGGCAGGATTCTTTTGGATGGGATTGACCTGAGAGAAGTGACCCTCTACTCCTTGCGGAGCCAAATCGGTCTGGTGCCTCAAGAGACCCTTTTATTTTCGACCAGTATTTATGAAAATATCCTCTATGGCCGGCTGGAAGCCAGCCGGGAAGAGGTGGAGGCTGCCGCTCGTTCTGCCAATGCTGAGGAATTTATTTTGAGACTGGATCAGGGATACGAAACACACGTCGGTGAAAAAGGAGTCAAACTTTCCGGCGGGCAACGCCAGCGAATCGCCATCGCCAGGGCGATTCTGCGGGATCCCCGAATTTTGTTGCTGGACGAAGCCACCTCCAGCCTGGATTCTGAATCAGAAAGCCTGGTGCAGGAAGCCCTGGAACGCCTGATGCAAAATCGCACTACCATTATCATTGCGCATAGATTATCGACCATTCACCGTGCAGACCGGATCGCTGTTCTGGAGCTGGGGAAACTTGTCGAGTTAGGAAATCATGCCAGCCTGCTGGCGGCTGATGGTCTGTATGCGCGGCTTTATCAGCGGCAATTTCGGGATGAATTCATAGGTGCCGCAGAAATACCCTCCGTCTCATCCTGATGGTTGAGGAGCGATCTCATTCCAGTGAGCCTGCTGTTTATTTAGCCAGGCGGATTTCCAGGCGTGAAAAGCGAGATAGCCGGACTCGATTGGTTTGTACAGTCAACGGCTGACCATCAGCCACCACAGTTTCAACCTCTGGGCCATAGAAAATAAGCGTATAGTCATCGATGTCAGGCCGGTAATCGCCTTCGCTTTCGCATAGTAATACCAAATCGCCATTTTCGTAAGTAAACCGATAACGTTCCAGGCGGAATGGGCCATACCCGTCACCGGCGTCCAGGTATACAAGACTGACCGGGCTAGAAGAGGCTTCGTAGTTTGAGGTTATATGCGGAATGGCAATTAGCAGAACGGGCTGGTTATCTTCCAACAGGGGGATCACACTGCCGCCTCGCAGAAATAAAGGCATGGATTCCAGAGTTACCGGAATGTCAATTGTAGCCGGACCAGGCAGTCCCGAGCCATTCAGGAAGGCGTACCAAAGACCGGGCGGTAACCCGACCTGGCGGGCTTCCAAACCTGCTTCCAATACCGGGGCAACCAACAGATGATCTCCCAGGAAAAACTGATTTTCCAGAGATTGTGTTTCCACTGGCAAACCCTTTTCCCATGTCATCGGACGCATTAACGGTAAACCCGATGTCGCTGCCTGGTAGGCCAGAGTATAGAGGTAAGGCAGCAATTGCTGGCGAAACTTCAACACCCGGCGGATAATATTCAGTACCTCCTCGCCGAACGTCCAGGGTTCGCGCGGGGGAAGGCCAGTTGCACTATGCAAGCGAAAGAAAGGAGTTAAGGCTGCCAGTTGAAACCAGCGCACATAAAGCTCCGGGTCAGGATGTCCACTGAAACCCCCGATATCCGAACCAGCAAAGTAAATGCCCGACATGGACATATTTAGCAAAGATGGCAGGGTAAGCTGTAACATCTCCCAGGAACTGGCGATATCCCCGGTCCAATTCCAGGCAAAACGTTGCCCACCGGCCCAACCCGAGCGGGAGAGAATCCACGGTCGTTTTTCAGGGTTCCATTTGCGCAGGGCGAAATATCCCGCCCGATTCATCCCTAATCCGTACAGGTTATGACATTCAGCGTGCGTTTTTGTTGTTCCATCCACATGATGCAGCGCATTAACTGGCAGGGATGGGTCTCCCCAGGCAGCGAAAGTCGCCGGTTCATTCATATCATGCCAGAAACCGGCAACCCCCAGATCCAGCAGGTGCGGATACAACTCACCCCAGCGTTCACTTGCTTCGGGATTACAAAAATCCGGGAATATGCACTCTTCCGGCCAGACCAACCCCATGGTGGGTTTTCCGGATGGAGTGGCGACATACATATTTTCAGCAAGGCATAAGCGATATACCGCATAGTGCGGGTCGATTTTGACGCCCGGATCCAGGATGGTGACCAGACGAATTCCCTGATCCAGCAGATCGGCGGATAATTTCCCCAGGTCAGGAAAGCGATCTTGATCCACGGAGAAGACCCGGTAACCGGACATGTAATCGATATCCAGGTGGATCACATCCAGAGGCAAATCATATTCTTTGAAATAACGCACAATCTCTCGGATTTCAGCCTCGCTTTTGTAGCCCCAGCGAGATTGGTGGTACCCCAGCGCCCATCGCGGCGGCAACGGTGGTCTACCGGTCAGGCGAGTAAATTGTTGCAAACATTCTGAAAGGCCGCCAACAATCACATAATAACGAAGTGCGCCATTTTGAAACCGGGAAATGGCCTGGCTGGAAAAATCGAATTTTCCGGAATAGGAGTTTTCAAAAAAACGCAGGACACATATTCCATTATCCAGGGTCAGGTAAACAGGTATATTCAGGTAAAGCGGGTCATCTCCCGCCGCGTATGAACCACCCGGGTCACGATTCCAGAGACGATAACGACTACCTCGCAGGTTCAATGCGGCCGCCCGCATGCCCGTGCCATAAATGACTGACTGATCGGAAAGTTCGGAAGTAAGTTCCCAGCTATTTCCAGCAAAAACAGGCGGGAGGTCGCGTCCCGCCTGTCTGGCTGGTTGATGTGATGGTCGGTTGACAATCCAATATCCTATTTCCCCGGTATCCTGTACCTCTATTTGAGTGGTTGCGGAGCATATAAGAACTTTTCCTGGCTCTTGAATCAGTTCAAAAGAGGGATTCTCCCACTCCTGTTCGACGACCCCAACCGGTAAGGGAAGATCCCCGGGTAACCAGGTGAGGCGGAAAAGATTATGATCCAGTACAGTAACATCCAGTTGCCGTTCACCAAATGTACATGTCACATTCTGCCCGTCGATTGTAACTTCGACCGGCGCACCTGGAGTCAAAGCTGGATAGTTGCCCCTGACCTGCGGAAGCGGAAAACGCCTCTCCATTTGATCCCGATACCATGCATAACGGATTGTGCGCAAGGTGGTTTTCCACCCGATTGTCCGGAGGGCAAAATATAACTTGCTCAATGTAGACATGATTAGTCCTTAGACGGCGAAATAATTTGGGGATGAATTTTCGTTAGCGCAAAAATGGAGAAGAGAAACAATATGCCATAAATGGTGAACAGGACCACATAACCAATGCCCGGATTCAGGGGATAACCGTTGGTAAAGTAATCTGCGACGGGGCCGCCAATGTATGCGCCTACTGCGCCGGCGCCAGCACCGGCAAGGTTGGCAATTCCCAGATAGCGGCCTGCCTGGTTATGAGGCACAATTTTCGTACCAAGAGCCCAATTCGCAGTATAAAAGACACCCGTTGCCGCCCCGACCAGCACTGCGCCAAGGTAAACGGTTTGTATGGTTGCGGAAACAATAATAATCAGTGAACCCAGGGCAGCCAACAACCCACTGACCAATAATACCCGTTTGTAACCGATACGATCTGCCAGCCAGCCGCCAGGTAAGGCGGTGACCAGGATAAATACACCAACAATTAATAAAAGCAGGCTGGCGGGTCTGGCAGCTTCTTCGCGAATCAACCCCAGCCGACCTTGCAGAAAAAAAACAGCAAAACTGGCCAGGTTTGTAGAGCCAGCCAGGAATAATAAACGATTGACCACCCACCAGGCAAAGGATCGTTGTTGGATAGTTTGCAGATTACCCAACCCGATCCTGATACTGGCGAAGACCCCGGCGCCAATTGCCAGGCTCATTGCGGCCAGACCCAGGCTGCCAAAGATCAACATCGAAGAATATAATGGAAATTCATCTGGAAAAAGATTTCCCAAGCCTTTGAGAAAATTGCCCAACAACAAAATGATCCCGGTAAAAACCGCTACCATCAATGCCAATCGCAAAAAAGGGGACCAGTTCAGTGGTTGGGAGGCAGGTGAAGGTACGGGCTCTTTTATCAGCAAGGTTAAGCCCAGGACAACGACCAGAATGCCCATGAGAACCCCCAGGCCGGCCCATAGCGAACCGTTGGCAATCAATGGTGCGATCGTAAAGGCAACCAGAATTAATGGCAGTGGAATTTCGAAAATCGCTTTAATGCCCGAAGCCATACCGCGTTGAGAAACTGGCACCAGGTCGGGGATCAACCCTTGTTGCGCTCCGTGTGCGGTATTGGTCGCCACCATCAATAGAATTATCAGTCCAAACAAAGCCCAATAACCGGTCAATCCGCTGAGAGAAGCCGAAAAGCCGATCGCGGCAATCCACACCAGGGTGAGAACCGTACCGGTGATGATAAAGGGTCGCCGTTTCCCCCATGGTAATGTGCTGTGATCGGAGAGCAAGCCCATCAGCGCCTGGACAAGCAAAGCCACCATCAAGGTCCATAAACGCAAATTGCCATAATATACACCCTGCCGGGTCACGCCAACGAAATCCTGGATCAATAATGGGAGAATCAGGGGAGTCATGGTCTGGGAGATTGCAGTTAACCCCAGATAATAGCTATTGATAAGAATGAGGTCATACCAACGCATGGCCAGGCTGGAATTATAACCTGTGTGTTTGTGAGAACATCAGCCCGATCGATAAGTTATGCCCCAGTAAAAAATCCAACGCCAATCACGCCGGGGCCGGCGTGAGTGACAATCGCTGGGGGTATGTTATAAACGGGAATCTCAGGAATGGAGAGTATTTCAGATAATTCGGCAGCGAGTATCCGTGCCTCATCGTAGACTCCGGCGTGTAGTACCGTCGGGTAACCTTCACCGGTTTGATCGATTTGCTCTTCAACAAGCTGTTTCAAGCGGGCGATTGCGCGTTTATGTGTACGTTCGCGCTCGTATTGATCCACCTTGCCATCATTGAAGGCCAGGATGGGTTTGATCTGCAGCAGGGTGCCGATCAGGGCGGAAGCGCCACCAATGCGCCCGCCTTTGAGCAGATAATCCAGGGTCGCTACCATAAAATAAATGCGACTGCGCCGGGATAGCGCTTCAATTCGCTGACAGATCGTGTCCGCATCCATTCCTGCGGCTGACCATTCTGCTGCCAGGGTAATCAACGTACCCAGAGTGGAGGCAATGGTGCGAGTATCAATAATGCGAATATCTGCCTCGGGAAAATCCTGTGCTGCTACGCTGGCTGAGCGGATTGTTCCGCTTACCTCCGCTGAAGGATGAATGCACAGGATGGTTTCTCCGGTCGGGGCGTATTTTTTAAACAGTTCTGCGAATAATTCGGGTGGAGGCGCAGCCGTTTTGGGCAACTCGTTTGCCATACTGAGTTTGCGCATGAACCCATCGATATCGAGTTCAACCCGTTCGAGATAGGATTCGTTTCCGAAATTGATAACTTGAGGGACCAGGGGAATATCGTAACGGCTGCGGACATCTTCTGAAAAGCAGGCAGTTGTGTCGGCGATGATTTTCACAGCGATCCGTCCCTTCTGACGGGTTGTAATGCAGGTTGCCTGTCACTCAGGAAAGACTCACCGTTTTGGCAAACCGGCGTTCCTCCTGCGAAATAAAATATGAGTGGCAGGCAGCATCGATTAAATCGGGGGAAAAGGTAACCTGCTCCATATTATACGCTGCAATATTGATCATCTGATTAAGAATGTCCCGTGGATGGCACATTCTTAATGGTCGTTGGTAGGGTGTGTACCAGCGGGCGAGCATATAGTCGAGAGCTTTGGCTTCAACGGTCAACCCGTGTTGATGGCATTCCAGTTCCCAAATCTCCCGCCATTGATTTTCATCGGGGTCTTTTATTTCGATCTTGTATTTTATGCGGCGCAAAAAGGCTTCATCCGCCAATTGATGCGGATCCAGGTTGGTGGAAAAGATCAACAGCATATCAAAGGGTATTTGAAGCTTGTTACCGGTGACCGTTGAAAGATAGTCAAATCGCTTTTCCAGGGGGACTATCCAGCGATTTAACAGGTCGAGGGGGCGGACAAGCTGGCGTCCAAAATCATCGATCATGAAAATGCCATTGTTGGCTTTCATTTGCAGCGGGGCCTCGTAAAACTTCCCATACTGCGTGTAGGTCAGATCGAGCATCGAAAGGGTCAGCTCACCCCCAACAATAATGGTTGGGCGTTTGATTTTTACCCAGCGTTGATCGTATTTCTGGGTTTCTTCTCCGGAAGCAAATGGATTTTCAAAATCCATAAATTCATGGTCCTGTTCTTCAGCAACACGTTCGTGGACAATTGGATCGAAGAGCTTGATTAATTGACCTTCGAACTCAATTGTGTAGGGGATGTAGATTTCATCGCCCAGTAAGCGTGTAATCCGCTCAGCAATACTTGTTTTCCCATTGCCGGCGTATCCGAAAAGGAAGATGGATGCCGCCGAATTGACCGCCGGTCCAATCTCACTGAGCACATCATCGGTAATAACCAGATCTTCAAACGCCCGGCGAATATTATTGCGGGTGACTTCGAGGGAATAGATCGTCTGGGCATTTACCGCCTTTACGTATGCAGAAAAGGGTACCGGCGCTCTACCAAGATACTCTGTTTTGCGTAATGCATCCTCGGCCGCCTGGCTGCCTCGGGGAGGTTTGAGGATGTATTCATAGTTCATTTCACCCACGCCGCTTTGCCCGGCGATGTCGATCAGGTCCTTGGCGCGCATTTCGGCCAGAATATCCCCCAGGACCTGGTAGGATACGCCCAGATGACGGCAGACTTCACTACCGGTTGGGCGACCGAGATTGTAGATGGTGCGCAAAATCAGCTCAAAATACAAAGTGCGGTTAAGTCCCGTTTCTTCTAATGTACGCGGTGGTGGAGGTATAAATCCTGTGGATTGTAAAAGTGAAGGGGTTTGCTCCTTGGGTGGCGGATCACCCAGGATACGGCTGCGTAAGGGAGCCCCACTGCTTTTCTGTTCTGCCAGCAACTGATCTAACTGTTTTTTATGCAAGCTCAGATGAAGCATGGCCTCCTGATCGCGAGCTTCCTCTGCCTTTTTCAAGCAATCCAACAAAGCTCGGGCGACTACATATTTCACTCCATCCACGTAGAGGTGGTGTAAATATTCATTATTGCGGACGTAACAATCTGTCGGGTGATTTTTGTTTTTGTGCAAATCCAAATAGGATTTTTCGTCGATTAAAAAGCGCATTCCATTTCTCCACCTGGGATTAAATCACGGATGGCCAGGATGCCCATATATCGGGCTACCCTCAGGAATCAGTGTACCATCGATTGGAGAGCGGAAATCTGGAAATCCGATTACAAGATCAGGTTAAGATCAATTTTTCTGAGATACTGATCGCGTTATGAACCCGGTAGATGATATCTGCCAGCAAGGGGGCGATAGAAAGCACCTCGACTTTGGGATTTCGTTTTTCAGGCGGGAGAGGTATGGTATTGGTAACTACCAGACGGTCAATCCGCTCGTCAGAGTCTAAGATTTCCAGTGCAGAAGGCAATAAGATCGGGTGGGTAATGGAATAGCAGGCTTTGCCAATTGCCCCACGCTCATAAAGCGCATCGAGCTGGCGTAAAACGCTGCCACCTGCCATTAAATCGTCGATGATGATTGGCCGGCGACCGGAAATATCTCCTACCACATGCGTTGTGCGTGTTTCACTGTGACTGAGCCGTTTTTTCTGCATGACAACCAGAGGGAGGTTTAACAAGTCGGCATATTTTCCTGCCAGGCGGGTTCGGCCTACATCCGGGCTGACGATGGCGGCGTTCTCGAACTCAGGTTTTCGAAAGTAATCGGCCAACAGGGGGAGCGCAGAAAGCGGGTCGACCGGAATATTGAAGAAACCCTGAATGGCCTGGCTGTGAATGTCTACATAAATCACTCGGGAAGCGCCCATAGTCTCCAGCATGTTGGCTACAACCCGTGCGCTGATAGATTCACGACCTTTTGCCATGCGTTCCTGGCGTGCATAAGGAAAATAGGGCATCACGACGGTGACGCTATGCGCGCTGGCGCGACGAAAGGCATCCAGATAAAGGATCAATTCCATCAAATTGTCATTAACCGGGGCGGAACAGGGTTGCAAGAAGAAAATATCCTGATCCCGGACGACCTCATCGATCATGATGTGAATCTCAGAATCAGGCAAACGGCGGGTAGTGGACAAGCCCAGATCAACCTCCAGCAGTCCGGCAACTTCACTGGCCAGCTCTGGGTGAGCAGAGCCGCTGAAGATACGCAGCGGATGCCGGTTATGCAAGCGAAAATCTAAGCCCATAAGTTCACCCTACCATAATTTGAAGATTGATCCATTACGGATTTTGCGTTTCATTATACCCAAGCCTCGATCCTGGAAATCCGCTATTTAAATAAAATCACCTGTCGGTTTTCAGACAGGTGAGCAAATACCATTAGTTTTAGGCGAAGCACACCCAAACTATCAAGGCATTCGAATAATGGCACGTGTATAGTTTCTGCCATCCTCCAGGACCTCGATTAAAGCAATCACTTGATCTCCGGTTTTCAGACGTGGGTCTCGCTCGGTATTACTGTCAATCAGGATCGTTTCGCCGCCTACAATGGCAGTTTGCTCATCGATTTGAGCCAGTTTGCCGACGATTTCCCGTGTAACCAGATGGATTTCGCTTGCGCTTACCCAGCCATCTTGAGAGGTCAGTCCGTTGACTTTAACGACTGTACCTAACTCTATCTCGCCTACCAATTCCGTAGCCTGATCTACACGGACAAGTATATCCTCGACAATCCAGAATTGGTCTGATATCTCCTGGACTTCCCCAAC
Organism: Anaerolineales bacterium; assembly: GCA_020061145.1. Lineage (GTDB taxonomy): Bacteria > Chloroflexota > Anaerolineae > Anaerolineales > DRKV01 > JAGUYX01. The sequence goes on from JAGUYX010000263.1 coordinate 13,972, forward strand.
CAGCGATATATTTTCTACCCGTCCGAGATCGAGTAAATGTTGAATTTCAATGGCGCGACGCTGGTAATAAATATCTCGCACACCCTCACCTGCACTGGCTTCGGGTAACAGTTGCAGCCGCAGATTTTCAACAGCTAACTTTAAGGGATAGATTTGATCGCCCGGTAGTGATTGAGCTGAGGTCAGGATCAGCCCACCCGTGCCAAATACCAGGATCAACAGCACCGTCAGGGTAGCCAGGGCCAGGCGCGGAATTCGCCAGCCGAGAATTTCAGCTGTTTTTTGGCGGCGTATCCGATTGGCTTCACCCAATAGCTGTGTCCGGCTACGATGGAACGCGTCTGCTGAATAGGGAGGAGGCTGGAGCGAAGCTGCCATATCAGCCGCGTGAAGCAACGGTCTGAGCGCCGGCGCATCCTGGGGGAATAACTCCAGACAGCTATCGATATCCGCCCCCATCTGAATGGCGTTAATGCACACTTCTAATTTTTCGTCCAAATTGGTCTTATCCATATAAAATCTTCTCAATTTCCCTGCGTAGGGCGGATATAGCGCGAAACTGTAAGGCCTTTATGGCATTTACATTCTTACCTAACATATTGGCGGTTTCAACCAATGAATAACCTCCTCCAAACCGCAAGGCAATCACATGTTGTTGGTCTGGGGTCAGTTGTTGAATTGCGCGCTGGATAGTGTGTGTTTCTTCCCGCTCTTCGCTGATCTCAAGAGGGTTCAGATCGACGACCAGGAAATCTTCATCCAGTTGCATGGTTGGGCGTGAATATGACTTGCGGTAGTAATCATTGATCAAATTGGAAGCAGTCCCCATCAACCAGCCTCGCAGGCTTTTTTCCGGCCCCTGTCCATGATTAATCGCTTCGATCAATTTCAATAAAACCTCAGCTGCCAGATCCTCCGCTGCCTGCTGATCGCCTAACCGATACCAGGCGTACCGATAGATCTCCGGAAAAAACTCGCGGTGAACTGTCGAGATGGTTTCCGGGTCCAGTCGCTTTAGTCTGGCAAGGTCAATCTTGAACGATTTTTCCATGGGTCTGTCTGAGAAAGCCTCGAAAAATAAACGTTTCGAGTATACCATTTTGCTAATTTGCGTTATAACCCGTTCCCGTGTACGGAATATATCAAAAGGGTCCTGCGGTATTCTTAAGGCGAGCGAGTGTATCTGCATGGGTTTAACATCCTCTACCAGACATCACCTGAGCAGTGTGGCGTAATAGATAGCCGCCAGAATATGAATGATTGCCGTTGTGAAGAGGGTAATTCCCAGGGGTACATGCACGGTATGCCAGAGGGAGAGCAGGCGCCGGGAATAGGCAAGCGCAGAAACCTGGCGATGGATCTGGCGTTGGCGTTTGATCAGGGCTTCTATTTCCAGAATGGTGGTGCGGTAATCTGAATTGATTTTTTGTTTTTCCAACCAGAGGCGGTAGCGGAAACTCCAATCGACGAGGGGTCTGGCGAGCACAACCAGAACACCTGCCTGAGGCTGGGAAGGTAAATTGGTCAGGCGTACCCCCATCTGCTGAACTTCAGCTGGCTGAGATGCCAGCCAGGATTTTATCGACTGCTCCAACCGGCCTATCTGTTGCACCAGTTGATCTCGCTCCATCTCGACTCCGTCAACGGTACGTGGGATCGAGGTGTAGATATACCGCCCGATAAACCCGCTGATTACGATGGTGATGGTCAACAGCATGACAAACCCTGCCAGCCCATTAAATTTCCAGGAAGAGTGTAATAAAACCAGGAAAGGGCCGACAATGCCGGTGTAGATATGAAAACGTAGCCAGTGAGCCATTTTCCCCAAACGGGCAGTGCGAGAGCGCTTACGCCAGCTATACATTGTTTCGGTCATCAGCATCATGGTGAAACCGATAATTCCTAAAGAATGGCCAAAGAACTCCCGGGCAGCCGGTATTTCGCCGGTAATCAAAACCACCAGCGCATATACACTGGAAAAAATCAATATACTGATAAAAGCCAACCACAACTCGACATTACGACGGACGGGCATATCGTAATCTCCATTTCAGCCAGAATTGTGTCAGGATATC
>JAGUYX010000299.1 GCA_020061145.1 Anaerolineales bacterium
AAGGTGTAGGTCATCGATTATTATCCCTGTTTCTGGGTATCGTTGTATTGAATGGGTTCGATACGCGGGTGGGTTGAGGTCTCTTTCCCGTGTTGTTCAGCCGGGCGTAATCCCTGCGGGTAATAAAAGGTTTGCCGTAATTGCCAGGTCAATGGTCCGGATTGGCGATAACCCTGGTAGGTGCCCCAAAATTGCGCCAGGCGGAACCAGAATATACTCTGCCAATGCGCCCCGAGCTGCTTCTGCCGGGCGGCATGCCACAGATCGCTGCTGGCGTTGGAGAGAAACAGGCGCAGAAAATCCCAGAAGTGAAACTGCTCCTGCGGAAAGATACGCTTAAAAGCCATTGCCTCGCGCCGGTAGCGATTGTATACCTGCCGCGGGCGCTCCTGGTGCACATGGATAATCTCCGCTTCAGGTACATAAGCCAGCTTATAACCCTGTCCGAGCATCCAGTGCGCCCAATCCAGGTCTTCAAGGCCTGCCAGGCTTTCGTCGTAGGGTCGTTTTTCCCACAACTGGCGACGAATGGCGGCGTTGGCGTTATTACAAAATGGTTGATCCTGCGGGTTTTGGGGTTCATCCGGAAACCAGCGCTGAAAGACCTGGCTTTCGGAAAAATGCGTCCCCGGCGCGCCGCGTTGTTTGCCATACGCCAATCCGATCAGCGGGTTGCTGAATGGCGCCAATAATTTTTCCAGCCAGTCCGGATAAACTGGATACACGTGAGCACTGGCAATCACCACCAGATCAGCCCGGGCATGGGCAAGCCCCTTGTTCAATGAACGCCCAAAGGTGAACTCTTCCGGGGGGATAAAAACCACCTCGGCGCCGTTAGCGCGGGCAATCTGTACGGTCTGATCGGTCGAACCGGAATCAACCAGGATGATCTGAACCTTGTCGATCGATTGCTGCTGAATGCCTTCCAGCAGACGCCCGATATGCCTCGCTTCATTGTACGCACGGATAACAATCGAACAGTCTGGTCGCTTACCAGTCATAGTTTTGCTCGTACCCCAACTGGATCAACAAATCGCCGGTAACCTCTTTGAAGAGCGCTTTATGTTCCGCCGAAAAATGTTCTCGCCAGCCGCCGGTTTTGCCGCTGCGGAAAGTCGGCGAGAGTTGCGGGTTGATGGCGTCAATCAGCAGCCGGACGGCCTGTTCTTCGCCGACCTGAAGACGGAAACCGCGTTCCTGGGCGAACCGCAATATCCGCCGCAATTCGGTCTCGCGTGCGTGAATCAACTGCTCATAGTGCAGGCATAGCACCTGCGGGAGATCCAACCAACCCATAAAAGGCGCAAACCGTCCCCGGATATCGGGAAAGGGGGCAGGCGAATCCGGCAGACCGAGAATACTGGTGCGCAGGCGTTCGTCGAAGCTCGTTAGCTGTTGGGAGTAATAGCGGTGGTGAAAATGATCCGGTTCCAGTTCAGTGACGTAATGCACATGCGAAACGACCACGTCACGCGGATCGCGCAGGATAAAAAAGGTGGCGTACCCATCCTGGCTCAGCCATTGGGTTAATTCCGGCAGAGCATGCAGGTGCCCGTAACCAATATCTCCGGGCTGTAAACGGCGCAGGTCGGCCATCAACTCCTGCACCGGACGCAAGCGCCCGGTCTGGTTGTCGTACATCGCAATCACCGGCAGGCCGCTTTTTACGGCAGGGCCAAGCCGGGTGAACCCATCCAGGATCTGGCTTAACAGGTGGGTGCCGCTTTTGGGGAAGGAATTGGCAAATAACACCGGCAAACCCGCCAGATTGGATCGCCTTTCCCGCAATAACACGCCCGCCCGGCGTAGCTGATGGCGTAAGTAACGCGCCTGTTGTTTGACTTTCGGTGAAAATCCTATTCCCAATGGACTAACTCCAGTTTTCATCCGCCTCATAGCCCAGGCGCACCAGTAAATCTCCGGTCTGCTCTTTAAATAACTGGATGATTTCCGGGTTGAAATGCTCGCGCCAGTTGCCAGGTTGGCCCTTGCGGAAGGTGCCGGACTTTTTGGGCCGGATGGAGCCTTCCAGCGCCTGGATCGCCTGTTCACGGGAAACTCGCGGCTCAAAACCGCGCTCCGCCAGGTAATCCAGGATGCTACCCAGCGCCACCCGCCGATCAAGGATCAGGTCTTCGAAGCGCAGGCACAACACTTCGGGTATGTTTAACCAGCCCAGGTAAGCCTCATATTTATCCCGGATGGGAGATAGCTCAGCGTCCGGCAGGTGCACACCCTGGATTGCGGCAGCCAGCCTCTCCTGAGTGCTGTGCAGCGATTGGCTGTAATAGGCGTGCATACCGTGACCGGTGTGCATATCCGTGGCGTAAAACATGTGTGAGACCAGCATATCCCGCGGATCACGGTAGACGAAAATCGTGGCTCTTTCCGGGGTGGTGAGGGCGCTGATAAACGGCTCGCGAGCCTGAATGTATCCGTAAGCCAGGTCTCCCCGGCGCATACGGTGAATGTTCGTCAGCACAGCTTCATCGGAGAGTTTGCGATTATCCTCGGCGCGATTCAGCGGGGGGAAACCAGAATCGATAAAGGGGCCGATCTCCACCAATCCGTGCAGCACCTGGATGATCAGGTGCGAGCCGGATTTGGGCATGGCATTGCCCAGCACTGCCGGAACTCGGTTCAGGTTTTCTGCGCCCCAGCGCATGGCGGTCAACGTCCGGCGAGCCTGCCAGCGACCGGTTTTCAGCCAGGATTTTACTGTGTAATACACGCTCATCGATAGCTTCTCTGTGGTGTGGTAGGCCGGCGTTCCCGGCTGAAATACACCAGGCCTTTCTCCGCTAACAAATTCACCACACCCTCCACCGCCTGAAAGGTGGTGTCCAGTTCGCAGGCTATGTCGGCAAGGGTATGCTCGCCATCGCAGTGTTCCATGACCTGAAACAGGATGCGGTGACCTTCCGGATCCTGGCGATAATCGATCCATAGACCATATCCGGAAGCGAATACCTCACCCTTAAATTTATTTACTACGTACTGGTTGGCTTCCCAGGCGTGAATCAGTTTCAAGACAGTTTCCCGCGCCTGCTCCAGGCGTTCTGAATTGACGATTTCGGGTGTGTCCAGGCTGGAATGGTATTCACGGTAGGGGCGAGTCGGGGAACCGGGGGGTTCCACGCGAGACAGGGAGAGCATCGGGACGCGCACCCCCGGTGCATTAAACTGTCTCTCGTCGTTATTGATCACCTGGCGGTAAGGTGCATGGTAGCTGTTCGGATCGAGGCCGCGCAATGTGGTCTGCATCACTTTATCCGCCTGGGAATCGGGTGTAAAGGAATGCTGCAACGCGAAGGGAGAATCATTCCCCAGCATCTCCAGAAACAGGCCGCCGACCATCTGCGGGATGAGTTCTTCGTGGCTGCTCAGATAAGCCACTGAGCCGATGGTCTCGGGCAGGATAAGCATGCGGTAGGTGAAGTAGGGTTTTGGACCGGCGAGTAATTGCCGGGCGACATCCAGCCCCACCACTACCCCGGTCAGGTCGTCGTTGACCATTGCCGGGTGGCAGAGGTGCGCGACCAGCATAAAGGTTTCATCCCTTTCACCCGGTACGACGATTTCTCCAACTTTCAGTCTGCCAGGCTCAAAGGTTGTGTCGATCACCACCCGGTAGGTCTCCTGGTCGAGCGAGTTGCGCAATGCCTGGCTGGCGCACAGACCCCAGTCGCGCTCATAGTACTTAAACACGAAGGGAATCGCCTCGGGCAGAGTCGGGTGAGAATGCAGGTGGCGGATCAGTTCGGCTCTGCTCACCACGCCCTTAAAGGGCAGGGAATAGGAAACCACATGTAGCGGATGATCCCGAACATCCAGCAGGCGCTTCCCATCCAGGGTTTCCAGATAGGCCTGGCGGCAGGTCCACTTCTCTGGAATGCGCCAGGTCCAGCAAGACTGACCGCTCGGGTATTCATGAATGCGCATGGGCACTTCCTGCGCCAGGCGGTTAAGGGCGGTATCATAACCCTCCGAAACCAGGTCGCGCTTGAGGTACCAGAGCTCGTTGATCAATTCCAGCATGGACGTTTTCATGCTGGTTTTGCCCTGGAAGCAGATTCTGGCCGGTTGGTGACGAAAACCCAGGGATCGTCTTCCAGCAATTCATCCGCCGCGGCTACAAAGTCACGTGCCCGGAAGAGAGCTACCTGGCCATAGTTCAAAGCAAGCTGGCGCCACTGCCCGCGGGTTTGCAGCAGGTCTTGAATGGCATGGATATCCAGCCTGGGGTCCAGATCCAGATCGCGCACGTACATCCGGTAAGTATGCGGCCTTACCTTCCCATCCCGAACGACCTTACCAGGGAAGGTTTTCCAGTATCGATAGGGTACTTGCTGGTGTAGTTCGCTGTAATGTAACAAAGAAACCGACTGGATGTCTGCTCCCAACAGCAGGACAGAATAGTCCAGCTCGAGCAGGCGCTCAAAGGCTGAGCCGGAATCGAACGCGGAGGAGGTATCCCGTCCACTCAGGTCACTCGCATCACAGCCGATGACCGCCAGGGATTGCAGCGGATGAGGCGTTCGAGATGCCTCGGGTAACTGGCGCACCAGCTCGGAAAACACACCCATCCCACAGGAAGGGGTCAGGAGAGGGTCATAGGTTTCGCCGCGGGCAAAGGCAAAATTAAAAGCGGGCACAACCAGGCAACCTTCCGGAAGCTGCGGTTCCATTGCCAGCGATTGAGATGGCAATGGGATATTCAGTACCCGGCAAATGGCGCGCAAATAAGTATGTGCGCCTTGTGCCGGGCGGCCCAAAAATTGCAGTGCGGAATGTACCAGGGCGCGGTCTCCCGCCTGCAATCCCAGCTCCACGAATAATTCCACCAACTGGCTTTCGGTAACTTCACGCATCTTCTTCGCGGTAATCATCCCAGAGCAAGCGCCCGACGCGGTATTCGAGCTGGAAACCCATCCGGTCGTAGAGTTTCCAGCTGGCCTCGTTATCGCGCAACACTTGGATTTCCACCGAATGTACACCCTGCTGGCGCAGCCATTCCAACGCCAGGCGTGAAAGCTTATCGCCAATCCCCATTCGCCGCGCTTCCGAGCTAATCCACATATCGCTCAATTCGCCTACCAGTACGCCGCCCATATAATCCGGGACACGTTTAATCCGGCAAAGCATAAATCCCGCCAGGCGCCCGTCCACTTCGGCGATAAATACATTGCTGAAACGACCCAAAGAGCGGCGGAAAGATTCCAGCCACACTTCGCCCACGTTATCCGGATGCGGCAAACGGTAGCCCATCTGGTAAAAATACTGGTTCAACTGGGTATACATCTCGCTGATGATGGGGAAATCGTCTTCCCTCACCACCCGGTAGCTCACTGTGCTCATCCCGCACCTTCCCGTACTGCAACCGGCCAGTCATCTCGCTTCAACCCATATTGTGCCAGGAAAGCAAACGCCAGTCGTTCCAGCCCGAAAGCGGTGCAACCGGTGTGCGCCGGGCTGCCATCTGGCAGGCTGATATTCAAATGACGCCCAAAAAAATCCTGGTGATAGTTATAGGAGCCGACTGCCAGGGTGCTTTCCCGGAAGGGCAAACGCGCCCGAATTTCGTATTTTAGCTGGAAGGCGCTCTGGAAGGCGGCCTGGCGACGGAACTCGCCGATAAAGAAGGGGTCGTTGGCGCTCTCCACGCGGTAAGCCAGCCCGATTTCATCCAGCACGGTTTGCATATACTGGCGCGAGGCTTCACGGTTTTCCAGGACAAACTCTTTGGAGCCGACAAAAATGACCTCACGCATGGTGAAATTCCATAGCCGTTCCAGGGAACTCAGATTGCTGGACTCATAACGAAAGCAGTTGCCCACTGCGGTGGCAACCATGTACTCACTATCAAGTTTTCGATCCGCCAGTGAAAAATACAGGTGATAGCAGACTGCCGGGGAGAGCAGGGTTTCGATGCTGGCATAAGTATCGGCAGGCATGTTAATTCGCCCGGATTCATCGGCAACCGCGTGCGCAGCAAAATGATCGATCACATCCAGATCGCTGCGCAGATGGGTGACAAAGGTCAACGAGTGGGGAAAGGCGCGGAAGTAGTTCACCCGGGAAAGGTATCGAGCCGGAATCAGGGTAGGGAAACGGTAGGGTGCGGCATCGAAATGGTTCGCCAGTGCCAGAAAGCGGGTCTCGAAATAATCCATCAGGCGCGTGACCAACGGCCCCAGGGTGTATACCCCGCTGGCTTCCTGGTGTATCTCATGCCGCCTGGTTAACGCTTCCAGAGGGTCGTCTCGGTAAGGGAGTGGTAAATCCAGCCGGTCTTCGAGTATTTCCACTTTTGGCTGGATAACCCCGCGCGCCATTAAATTCACGACCCGATTTGTTTTTTCCTTAAGCGCCTGGATTTCATCCGCGCTTGGTTTACGCTGCAGGTAAAGGTGAATCAGATCGCCGGCAGGTGAAATTTCCGCCCCGCCGATTAATTCGTCGACATAAGCCAGTTTGGAGCGGACTTCCCCAACCAGGTGCTCCGGAATAGTAACGCCGGGTCTGATCTCCAGCGTGGTCTCAGGCATTTCCGTTCTGCTCCAGGTAGGCGCAGATGGTGGCCAGGCTGGTGAGGCTGCCGATAGTTTCGGCGTTGATCTCCACCCCAAAATTTTGCTCCAGGCTGAGCATCACATCCATATGGCCCATCGAATCCCACTGCGGCAGATCGCCAAATACCAGGTCGTCAGACAGATCTTCCTCGGGCACTTGAAAAACATCCGCCAGGACGGTTTTCACTTTGCTCAGCAGTGTAGAATCACTCATCCATTTTCTCCTTTTCTTTACGCACTCCCACAGGCTGATATTGCGGATCCCATTTTCCCCAGGGCATGCCATTTTTTCCCGAGCGGGAATAAAAACTTGCCAGGTTATCGCGTAATTCGGCATTATTTTTTAAGCGGGAAAATAGTTCCGCGTAATGTGCATAGTTATCAGGGACAGTTGAGGGTAAATCAAAGGCTTTGCGCAGGCTGTCGGCGGTATAACACCAGCCCTGGGAAGGCTCGTGGTACCAATCGCGGTTTTCGGCAGCGCACAAAGTCGCCAGTAAAACTCCACCGGGCTTAAGTACGCGCATCAACTCCCGCACTACCACACCCAGGTTCTCCGGGGGATTATGTTCCAGGGCGGAAACCGCCACCACAACATCGAAACTATTGTCCGCCAGATCAATCAGCTCGCGCAGGTCCTGGTTGTAAATCACCACTTCGCCGGGCGCTTTTGCCTTCAGCGCGCCGCTGACGCCGTAAATCAGGCTGCTGAACAAAGGCCGGAATTGATTCTCTGCAAGTTGATGCCGGATGAGAGTGGTGGCAGGCGCCAGATCATCGTGGCGCAACCCGTCAACCCGGTAACGGGAACGAAAACGGAGGGGCAATGCCTGGCGGCTGCTGCGATCCACGCTGGTGACGTTTACGCCCTGTTCAGCCAGGTACCATTGCAGTATGCCTGTTCCCGCGCCTGCGTCCAGAACCATTTTGCTCTGCGTCAGATCAATCTGGCTGATAATCCAGGTCAGGTCCAGTAGATAGTGCCAGCCGAATTCCAGCCCCAGGCTGTTTGCCAGACGGCGTAAGTCTTGTACAAGTGGGCGATGTACCTCTAATAATTCTGTGGATAGAATTTCAATTTTGGATGACATTTTCTGGTTCTTCTACTGGCATCAAGAATGGAGTCTGCTGATACAGGGCATCCAGGATAACCCGGATGGTCGGACATTGATCGGGATGCAGCGCTTCCAGCGGGAATTTCTTCAGGTGGACAAAACCGGGGCGTAACGAATTCTGCATAAAATCGCCAAAGGGCAGGGAGGCGCGAAATAGCTGGTAATAGAGAAAACGACGGGCATTCTGCGCGAATTCTGCCGGTAAATCAACAGTCTCGCTATCCAGCATCTGGCGGACCCGGTTTTCATATTCCGTCTTCGTCTGGGGGAAATAAACGATCGGATACTGGGTATATCGGGCGGTAGCTGCGCAAACTACCGGTGTGCCCAGCAGGGTTGCTTCCAAACCAATCGAAGAATTGTATACCAGCACAAATCTGGCGCGTTGGATCAATTCGTAGGAACTGACGAACTGCCGCGAATCGATAAAATGGACGTTTGGTAGTTCACCAACTTGCTTTTCCGCCACCCAGTTCGCCACACTCTGGCGGCTTTCTTTGCCGGGTCGTTTTTCATCCGGGTGCGCCCGGATCACAAAGAGAGTTTCCGGGTGGGAGCGCATCAGGGGTAACAGGTGGTCCAACCAGTCAAACATGTGCTGGAAGGCCACCTGAGTGCCAACCTGGCTGGTATCGTAAATCACATTGGTGAATACCGGCACCACCTGGCGGAAAGCTGCCATCTTTTCCTGCAGTTCTGGTTCCAGGCCCTGGATTTCTGGCCAGAACTGGATGCCTGCCATGGAAAAATTTCCTTTGAAGCGCTGCGCCAGGTAGTGGTCCAGAAGTTGGTTCTGCTGCTGATTAAGCTCGAACGTCTTTGGGATATCAATCGGGTAGCGCGTCGCCAATCCATCGCTGAAAAACACCGAAAATGGCTCGTACGCCACTTCGTAGGTAATCACGCGTTGCCCGAGAGTTTCCCCGACCCAGCGCGCCGTGGCTTCCGGATAAAGAATACCGTTAAAAATAACCAGCGCCTGTGGTTCAAGTCGTTCGATCAAATGAGCAAATTCGTTAGCCAGATGATAGGCGGATAGAATGTACTGGCGCAGGAAAAAGCGGGTTGGTAAATCGTCTTCCAGGTCGTAAAGACGTAACGCCCAACGTAATGAATGCACAACCAGTTTTCCCAGCGGGATGTTTGTCTCGCCAAACGGATACTCGAACTGCGCCAGGGCTTTGACATCCAGATTTTCCAGAGCCTGAGCCAGGTGGGCATCCGGATCGTGCCGGAACCAGACAACCGGCGCATGACCGTAAAGACGCTCAGACTGGGCGATGCATTTAGTGCAGGGTGGTGGCGTTTCTGGGCTGGCGCGCACTGTCCCTAAAACACAGCGGGACATGCCTGCCCGGCAGCCGAAATGCACCACCGGCACCCCGGCCTGCTGTAAGCCCAGGGCAGTCAATAAGGAAAATACAGCGTTTTGAGAAAGTCCAACCAGGCGAGTGGAAGCATTAAAAAAGATAACCGGTTTCAGACCGGGCTGCGGACGAGATTGTTGGGCAGCCCTCACCCCCAAACGAGCCAGGCGAAAATTATCCCTTCTGTTCAAGTAGAGGGTGCGCCCTTGTTCCGCCAGGCTCAATTTCACCGGTTGCGAGCGATACACTTCGTTCATGCGCAGGCGGTAGATTCTTTCAGGCTTTCACCGGTTGGTTGGCTTTGAAATAAGCCTCGGACAATCGTTGCATGGCAATCAAATAACCCTCGCCGCCACGCTGATGACCGCGCCAGATCTCCGGGATCATTGTGCCATGGTAGGTATGGATCACCTTGAAGAAATGCACCCAATCAATGGTGCCCTCCCCGATTTGCAGCCCCTCGCCATCCAATCCGGCGCCATCTGAAAGGTGTAAATGCCCGATCAGGGGTAATAAAACCTGTACCTGCTCGTAAAAATCGACATGCGCCCAATTGCAATAGAGTTTGTGGTGGCTGGTGTCGTAACACATACGCAGACCCAGGTCTGCAATAAAATCGCGGATTTCATAGGCATCCATAAAGGCGTTGGTCAGCCACTGCCCCCCAAAATACCAGGGGTGCGGCGGCAAATTCTCCAACAGAATTTCAACACCTTCACTATCGAGCGCTTCCATCGAGCGGCGTAAATTCCTATACAGCAGATCCTTGCGGGTGATGGGCGTGTCCAGGCTCATGGCGCCAGGGTGAATAATCACTTTTGGGGTCCCGCGGAAATGGGCGGCCATTTTTCGGGTCAGGTTGACGGTCTTTTGAATCAGCTCGATCGAACCCTGGCGATGACGTTCGTCCAGCGCGCATAAATCCACCAGGGATCGCTCCCAAAACTCGGGTGCATGCACCACAAGCTGGATGGGCAGGTCGTCCCCGGGATAATCCTCATCCAGGTCCTGGTCGGTGAAGTGAAACTCCAGCAGGCGTGGTTGGTAAGGAAGCAACTCTTCGTAATCACGGAAACGTACGGTAAAACCCCATTCCATTGGCAGGGTATGACTTGCATCCAGGTAAATTTCATGCCCCAGATCGCGTTCCAGGAACGGTTCATCTTCTTCAATCGTGCGGATGGCCTGGCGGCCGACCAGGCGGGTGTAATTTTGGGGCGAAATACCCAATGCAGGTCCTTTGACGGCCACCATTTCAGGGGTGATGGTTTCACCGGCTTCTATTCGTCGGGTGGCGACCAGACTCTTCCCCAACACTTCGCGGTTCAGAATCTCGCCGCGAGAGAAAAACTTCTCGTCCCCGCTGCCCAGCGCCAGAGCAACCTGGCGGATATCCCGCACCATTTTGCGGAAACCATGGGGTTCCAGGCTGGCCGCGTGATCAGGCCCATCCATGGTTCGGTCAAGGGTGATATGGCGTTCGATGATGCTGGCACCCAGCGCAGCAGCCACTGTGGAGACAGCAATGCCGCGTTCATGCCCGGAATATCCCACCGGCACATCAAACACCTTCAGGCGATGCATAAAGTTCAGGTTGATATCTTCAAACGCAGCTGGATAGGTGCTGTTGCAATGCAGCAGGGCAAATTCGGCGTTTCGCTCTTTGAGAAAATTAACGGTAAATTCCACCTCATCCATGCGTGACATGCCGGTAGACAATATCATCGGCTTGCCGATTTTTACCAGGTGATCCAGCAATGGCAGGTTGGTCAGGTCGGCGGATGCTACTTTATAGGCGGGGACATCCAGTTTCGCCAGGAAATCGGCGCTCTTGATATCAAAGGCAGAACATAAAAAGGTGATTCCTCTTTGCTGGCAATATGCCAGAATACGTACGTAATCTTCATCTGCCAGCTCTACGCGTTGCAGGATAGGCAGGAGATAACGCAGGGTTTTTTCCCCGGCATTGGCATTCTCCAGGTATTTTTTCGAATACAGGCTGTCCAGGTCTCGTTTTTGGAATTTGACCGCGTCGGCCCCGGCGTCAACGGCCGCATCGATCAACTCGAATGCGAGTTGCAGAATGCCATTATGGTTTACTCCGATTTCGGCGATGATGTAGGCGGGATGCCCGTCACCGATCAGGCGATCGCCAATTTGTATAGTGGGCATAAATACCTCCAGACGTCTTTCTTAAAGATGAAACCCCAGGTCGTCAAAGCTTAACTCGCCGCTTTCCAGCAGGCGTTCTGCTCGACGCCAATCGTCAGGGGAATCAATATCAATCCACTCATGAGGTTGGATGATCAGGGGCAAGATGTGCTCGCCTGTCATGGAACTTTTTTCCAGGATGGTGCGCGCATAGGCCGCATCCACATAGCCGGTTTGCCAGTACACCTCTGGCAGGTGCTGGCGGGGCTGATTATAGGGTTCTGGAATGCCATCCAGCTGAATCAAAGGAATCATTCGCCCCTCAGGGGAAATCCGCCACATTTTGAACGGGTTTTGGAAAGGCTCGCAAACCGTACGGATGGCGTCTGCCTGGGGGTTATCTCTCAAGCGCAGAATTGCCTGATCGATATGCCATACCCTGCGGAAGGGAGAGGTAGGGCGCAACTGCACCACAATCTCCGGATGGTAGTTTTCGTGTTCCGCCAGCCATAACAAGGCATGCTGAAAAACTGGCAGGTCAGGCGTCTGATCCTGTGCGTGTTCGGCAGGGCGCAGGAAGGGCACCTCTGCTCCATAATGGCGGGCGACTGCGGCGATTTCCGGATCGTCCGTGGAGACAATCACTCGCTGTACCTGGCTGGCAGCTCGCGCTGCGGCAATGCTATAGGCAATCAGCGGGAAACCGGCCAGCGGGCGTATATTCTTATGTGGGATGCTTTTTGAGCCACCACGTGCAGGGATGATTGCCAGTACTTCCATAAGCTCAGGGATCGGACTTACCAGGCTGTCCAGCCGCCATCCACCACCAGGTTGGCGCCGGTCATGTA
>JAGUYX010000268.1 GCA_020061145.1 Anaerolineales bacterium
ACCAGGGCAACATTCACCGTGCCGGACAGAATCGCCAGGTATGCCTGGCGTAGCGCAGCTCCCCCCGAAGCGCCCGCTGCTTCCACCACGCTGGCTTCGATGCCGGATAATCCGGAGAAATCCGCCAGTAAGGCGCCCAGATGGCTCTGGTTCGATAAGGTCGGCGCAAGCATATTGGCCACCAGCAAAACATCCGGGTGAAGGCCCCCGGCGTCTAAGAGTGCATTTTGTATGGCTTGAAAGGCAATTTCACGCAGGGAAAGATCCCAATGTTCGGCAACCGGAGTCTGTCCAATACCGGCAATAACGACATCTGTCATGTGTGGCACCTTATGAAGTTTATTTCATCACCAGTTTACCGCGCATGCGGGCATACGTGGCGTAATCGATAACTGTGCGGCGAGTTATGTATTCCTGGGTTTTTGTGGCGCGATCACGGCGCTCGAGGATGGCTTCGGTTACCAGCAGGTCAAAGGTATCAGAGCCGGCGCCCGAGCCGAAGGATGAGACCAGGAGGCGATCACCCGGTTCTGCGATATCCAGTATCGCGGTCAACCCGATCAGGGCAGCCCCCGCATAAGTATTGCCGATGACCGGCACCAGCAACCCTGGGGCGATTTGCTCTTTGGTGAACCCGAGCATACCGGCGACCCGCTGCGGGAATTTGGTATTCGGCTGGTGAAAGACCGCATACTTGTAATCCGCCGGCGTGGTTCCATTGGCTTCCATCAATGTCCGCGCTGATTGGGTAATATGCTCGAAATATGCCGGTTCCCCGGTAAAGCGTTGTCCATGCTCCGGATATTTCTGGTAAGCACGCCGCCAGAAATCGGGTGTGTCAGTAACATAGGAATAGGCTGCCTGAATGATTGCCAGCGATTGCTCGGCGGGTCCGATCACAAAAGCTGCTCCGCCAGCGCCGGCGGTGTACTCCAGGGCATCCCCTGGACGGCCCTGTGCGGTGTCCATACCGATCGCCAGGGCATATTCCGCCATTTTGGAGCCTACCAGACCCATGGCCGCCACCACAGCCTCTGTTCCGGCTTTACAGGCGAACTCCCAATCCGCAGCCTGGGTATTGGGTGAAACGCCTATCGCCTCGGCGACAATGGTAGAGGTCGGTTTTACCGCATAGGGGTGGGATTCAGAGCCGACCCACACTGCGCGTAAAGCCGCAGCGGGGATCCCCGCGCGTTTTAGCGCATTGCGCGAGGCTTCAATCGACATGGTGATCACATCTTCATCCACGCCGGGTACAGATTTTTCTTTTATCGGTGTTCCCCCTTCGCCTCCAGTCCAGATCCGCGCTACCTCGCTGGCCGGTAAACGATAACGGGGTACATAAGCTCCATAACCGATTATCCCTACCGCTTGGGCAGGTTTTAACAACAGGTGTTGAGGATGTTGAGGTAATGGTTGTTGATCCATACATTATTCCTGAGTCAGATTAAGGTAAATTTCAAGAAAGTTCTTTCCACTCATTAAGCAATTCCTGGGCACGGTCGATGCGCACGGTTTTGTCTGCCACCAGCTGGCGCGCCAGGCGTTCGATCATCTCACCCTGCGCGCCGGCAGCAATGGCGACCTGGCGGGCGTGCAGATTCATATGCCCGCGTTGGATGCCCTCCGTGGCCAGGGCGCGCAAGGCGGCCAGGTTTTGGGCCAACCCCACCGAAACAATCACCTCCGCCAATTCCTGTGCATTTTGCACTCCCAGAATTTTCAAGGCCGCTCGAGCGGTAGGATGGACTTTCGTAGCACCGCCCACAACGCCCACAGCCAGGGGCATTTCCAGGGTGCCGGTTAAATTGCCCTGCGCATCCTTTCCCCAGCTACTCAACGAAGTATACCTTCCATGCCGGGCAGCATAGGCATGCGCTCCAGCTTCAATGGCGCGCCAGTCGTTGCCGGTGGCCACCACGACTGCATCCACTCCGTTCAGGATGCCTTTGTTATGCGTGGCGGCGCGGTAGGGGTCCGCTGCGGCGAACGCCCAGGCTTCGATAATGCCATCGCGAACTTCTTCTGCAGAAAACTCTCCAAATGCCAATTGATCCAGCCGGATGGTACAGTGCGCCCGGGCCAGGCGCCGGTCGGCCAGATTGCTGAGTATACGCAGGTGCGCACGTCCCCCGGTGATTTGTTCAATCTTCCCGGCGAGCCGCTCGCAAGCCGTGTTGACCGCGTTCGCGCCCATCGCATCACGCACATCATAAATCAGGTGCACCACCAGAAACGGGCCGATTGCTGAAGCATCAATCAGACGTACTTCCAGGGCGCGTGGCCCTCCCCCCAGGCGCTGCAGAACTGGATCGATCGTGGCGGCTTCTGCCAGCAGTTCTTCTTCGGCTTCCAGCACTCGCATCCGGGCTATTTCCGGATTGGGTAGATCCAATACCTGAATCTGTCCGATCATTTCGGGCGGGGTGGTGTGGGCAAAAAATCCACCGGAAGGACGCGCCAGCCTGGCCATAAAGGAGGCGCCTGCGACAATCGATGGCTCTTCCACCACCATGGGCACCAGCACGTCGCGGCCATTCACAATAAAATTTAACGCCACCGCCAGGGGTAATCCATAGATCCCCAGGACATTTTCAATCATATGATCAGCGCCTTCCAGGGAAAGACCGTTGTTTCCCAGGATAGCGGATTGTTCTTCAGCGGTTAACCCTGCCCGTAAAGCGATTTCCGCCAATCGTTCGCCGGGTGACCGTTTGTAAAAGCCGGGAATTCTGGAACCTTTGTTATTTTCTTCCACTGCCTTGCCTTCTGCCATGTCCAGTGATGGGCAAATTTTGCCCATTTAACCGCTTTCTTGCTTCCAAAACCTATCAATTTACCCCTCTGGTAGAAAGTCATGCCCATGATACCCTGCTCAGGATACACATCCGAAACATAGAAATGAGTCCGGACCGGTGGATGCGGATTACCTGGCGCTTTGAAGAGTCACTATCGGAGTCTTGAATCCTGCTCCCTGGCGGTGAAAAAAGTAAATTAACCAGATTTCGGGTAAAATTAATCAGCTTGAGGAGCATAGAATGGTTTTATTAACGAGGGAACAATTAGAAGAGCGGCTGGCAGCCCTGCACCAGGCCTCGCTGGAGCTTGTTCGCAATTTATCCACTGATTCTGTTCTGGAACGTATCGTTCATCTGGCGCGCGAGCAGGTCGATGCGCGCTATGCCTTGTTGGGCGTATTGGACGAAGCTGGAAACCTGATTAAATACATCCAATCGGGGATGACGGATCAAGAAGTCAAAAAAATACCCTATCCACCCCGCGGTAAAGGTCTTATCGGTGCGCTGCAAGATGAGCGGCGCGCCATTCGTGTTCCGGAAATACTGAAAGACCCGCGAAGTGTCGGTTTTCCGGATAACCATCCCCATATGCGATCATTTTTGGGTGTGCCGATTGTGCAGGGTGAACGATTATTAGGCCAGTTATATCTGGCGGACAAACAATCCTGGCACGAATTTACCGAAAACGATGAGCGCGTCATCGAAATGCTGGCTGCATATGCAGCTTCCGCCATTGTAAACGCCCGCTTATACGAAGGCATCCTGGAACGCGACCAGACACTGATCCAGCGTAATGAAGACCTGGCATTGCTCAACGATCTGGCAGCCTCGCTTACCCATTCCTCGGATATCGACGAAATCCTGGACCATGCGCTCACACATGTAATGAACTATCTGAATGTGGAAGCGGGAGAAGTTTTTCTGCGCGAAGATGAAAGCGAGATGCTGCGTCTTGCTATTGTCAAAGGCGATACTCCGGAAGCCTTCTGGATGCGCGACCGGTTCCGTATCGGCGAAGGCATGGTGGGCACCGTCGCCCGGACAAACAAGCCCATCGTCAGCACCTCACTGGAAACAGACACACGCTTTTTACGTAAATCGATTATCGAAGCCGGATTTAACTGTCTGGCGTGTATACCGCTGACTTCCCAGCGCCAGAAGGTCGTTGGTGTGATGAGCGTTTTGACACGCGCCAGCCGCAATTTTGATGAGCGTGAGCTGAATTTACTCACCTCGATTGGCGCCTGGACGGGAACGGCGATTGATAACGCCCAATTGCATCGCCAGACGCGACGGCTGGCTGTATTGGAAGAACGGGAACGCATTGGGATGGATCTGCACGATGGCATAATCCAATCCATCTATGCGGTGGGTTTGAACCTGGATTATGCCCGCGTTTCGCTGCCCGAAGCGCCGGCGAAAGCCAGAGAAAAGATTGAACAGGCGATAGAAGGTCTGAACAGTGTCATCCGGGATATTCGCGCCTATATTCTCGATCTGCGCCCGCGGCAGTTTAATGAAGCCGAAAACCTGATCCGCGGCCTGCAACGTCTGGCCGAAGAATTCCGGGTAAACTCGAATGCCGAAATCATCCTGGTAGGGAACGACACCAGTGCGGTGGATTTGCCTCCCGCTGACGCCACTGCCCTTTTCCATATCTGCCAGGAATCCCTGGCCAATGTTGCCAAGCACGCTCGCGCCAGCCGGGTCGATGTAAACCTGTGGAGCACAGAGGAGCGCGTCTTGCTGGAAATTACTGATAACGGTAAGGGGTTTGATAGCAGCCGGGTGACCAATACATTGGGTCATGGATTGAATAATATCTACCGGCGGGCGCGCAAGGTGGGCGGCGATGTGGAAATCAGCTCCACTCCCGGTGAAGGCACCACAGTCCTTGCCTGGGTACCCCGTCGCTGATTAAATGGTGTTAATTACCAGTCCCTCGAATAACAAAATTAAACAGGTGCGTTTTCTGCGTCATCGGAAGGGCCGCGAAGAAACCGGGTTATGTATTGTGGAGGGTATTCGCCAGGTTGGCGAGGCGATCGAAGCCGGCGTGGATATTGAAGCCCTTTACTATTCCCCCGATTTATTGGAAAGCCAGTTTGCCCACCAACTGGTTGAATCCCAAACTAAGGCAGGCATTCCAGGCTACGCCTGTTCGGTAGAGGTATTCCGTTCGATTACCGACCGGGAGAATCCGCAAGGTATCCTGGCTTTGGTACGATTACCCCGCAGACGTCTGGATGAATTGCAGCCAGAGAATTTCCCCTGGGGCGTGGCGCTCGTCGAGCCACAAGACCCGGGAAATGTGGGCAGTATTTTGCGTACAATCGATGCTGTGGGCGCCAGCGGCTTGATTTTGCTGGACAACAGCGTGGAGACCACCCATCCCACCCTTGTCCGGGCCAGCATGGGGAGTATGTTCTGGTATCCGGTGGTGCGGGCGAGTTTTGCGGAATTCGCACGCTGGGTTCAAAGCGGAGGATTCGCCGTTATAGGCACCTCAGCCCATGCCGAACTCGACTACCGGGAAGTGACAGATTACCCGCTTCCACTGATTTTATTGATGGGCAGCGAACGCGAGGGTCTTTCCACAGAGCAAAAGGCAGTCTGCACCCGGATGGTGCGACTGCCTATGCGTGGTAAAGGCACCTCTCTGAACCTGGCCGTTGCGACCGGGATATTGCTTTATAGCCTGCTGGATAAAATTAAACCCCGCTGATAGTCTCCTGAATGTAAACTGCGGTATTCCAATGCTGATAACGAGGCAGGTTTCCACGTACCACTTCATTGAATAGCTGGCGCAATTTCGTCGTCACCTGCCCCATCTGACCATTTCCCACCGCACGGAAATCCACTCGCGTAACCGCGGTCACCTGGGCGGCGGTGCCGGTCATGAATAATTCCTCGCAGATAAATACTTCGGTGCGATCGATAGGGCGTTCGATAATTTCCAACCCCAGCTCTTCTTTTGCTAGCTCCAGAATAGAGCGGCGCGTGATTCCCTCCAGAATATTATCCGTGGTTGGGGGTGTGATCAACTTCCCATCCCGGATCATAAAGACATTCATCGCGCTGCCTTCTGAGAGGTGCCCATCCTGATTGAGCACCAGCGCTTCATCGAAGCCCGCCCGGACAGCGTCGGTTTTAATCAAAGCCGAATTGACATACGCCCCGCTGATTTTTCCTCTGGCCGGGATCATGTTGTCATCCACCCGCCGCCAGGATGAAAAAGTTACGTGGGCATTGGTGTCATTGGCAACATAACGGTCAAAGGGGACGGAAAACATGGTCAGTTTGTCCTCAAGATCGTGTAGTTTTACACCGATAATTTCATCGGCTTTGTATACAATCGGGCGGATATAAATATCTCGCCGGTATCCTTCCATGCGTACCAATTCCAGGCAGATCTGGGTCAGACTCTCGGCGGTAATGTCAAACTCCATACATAGCATACGTGCAGAATGTAAAAGGCGCTGGAAATGGTCAACTGGACGGAAGATGTATAACTGTTCGTGTTCATTGTTCCAATAACCCCGGATACCGCCAAACGCGGCTGTACCATAATTAAAGGCATGGGT
The DNA here is from genome assembly GCA_020061145.1 of Anaerolineales bacterium. Lineage (GTDB taxonomy): Bacteria > Chloroflexota > Anaerolineae > Anaerolineales > DRKV01 > JAGUYX01. The sequence goes on from JAGUYX010000268.1 coordinate 6,383, forward strand.
CATCACGCCAACCTTTGCCTCGCTGTATGGGACAAATTGACCTTCAAAGTACGCATAATTGGGAAGTTGCACGTTCTTACCTCCTGCGGGTTAAATCATTATTACCGCTCCACCAGTACCTATCTGTTCATATCCAGGTGACTTGCCTCCCCCTCATCTGAACATAAATCACTATTCTCTTCAAATTATACCCATGTTATGCTTACCTGTTTCATGCTATTCTGGTTTTTAACGACTCTGTAATGATTGGTGTAACCACAGGAATTTATCTCCGAATATCCAACCATGGCCATGTCCATGTCATTTAAAATTCCCTCCTGCATGCCGCGCAACCCAATACCGCACACGCTCCCTTCGCGGTATACTCAAAATGAACAATGACTCCAGTGACGGAGAGTGGCAGGTGAAACGAGCAGTCAGCATCAGCATCGGATCTTCTCGACGGGACAAGACTGTAGAAGTAAATTTGCTTGGCGAACAGGTTACCATCCAAAGGATCGGCACCGATGGAGATATGGAAAAAGCCGCCCAACTCTACAGGGAATTGGATGGCAAAGTGGATGCCTTTGGGGTTGGCGGGGCTGATCTGGGCCTGATGGTGGATAATCGCTGGTATCCTCTCCATTCCGTGCGCCCCATGGTGCGCTACATTCAAGAAACACCGGTTGTGGATGGCACCGGTTTGAAGAATACCCTGGAAAACCGGGTGGCGCCGGTGCTGGAAGCCAATCTCAAACCCTATCTGGACCAGGTCGGACGGCGGGTTTTGATCACTGTGGCGGCTGACCGATGGGGGATGACCACCTCATTTGTCCAGGCGGGTTACGACTGCGTTTTTGGCGACCTGATGTTTGGTCTGGGTCTTGGTATACCTTTACGGAAAGTCGGGCAAATCAAAACATTTGCACACCTGGTGATGCCTATCGTCGGGCGCTTGCCCTTTGAGATGGTCTACCCGACAGGCAAAGAACAGGAAAGACGCATCCCCAGGTGGGAGCAATACTATGCATGGGCGAGTGTGATCGCCGGAGATTGCCACTACATTAAACGCCATATGCCGGTACAAATGGAGGGAAAAATAATCGTCACGAATACCACCACACCGGCAGATGTGGCCCTATTCAGAGAAACCGGGGTTAAATATTTGCTTACCACCACGCCCACGCTGGATGGCAGGTCTTTTGGCACCAACATGATGGAAGCGGCATTGATTGCCGTCTCCGGGAAGAAACGGATCCTGACCCAGGATGAAATCAACGCATTACTCGACCGGTTGGGATTCCAACCGGAGCTTCAGGAGTTGAACTGAATGGACGCAATCGTCATTGCCGGCGGCGTGCCGGCGCCGGATGAACCTTTGTACCCCCTGACCCAGGGAAAACCCAAAGCTCTTTTGGACCTGGAAGGAAAACCCATGGTGCAATGGGTACTGGATGCCTTGAATGAGTCAAGGCTGGTGAATCACATTGTGGTGATTGGGCTGGAACCCGTAAACAACCTGACCTCCAAAAAACCGCTGGTTTTTGTACCGGACCAGGGTAGCATGGTGGAAAATTTAAAGGGAGGTATTCGCAAAGTCAGGGAAATTAACCCCCGCGCAGGGAAGATGCTGGCTGTCTCTTCAGATATCCCTGGGATAACCGGGGAAATGGTGGATTGGCTGGTGGAGATGGTCAATCAGACGGATGATGATGTGTATTATTGTGTGATTCCGCGTGAGGTAATGGAACAGAGATACCCAAACTCCAGGCGGTCTTATACGCACTTGAAGGATATGGAAGTCTGTGGGGGAGACATGAATGCCATCGATGCGCGGCTGGGGGATGGCAACACGGATTTATGGGAAAAGTTGACCGATGCGCGAAAAAATGTCGTCAAGCAGGCGGCCTTGATCGGTTTCAGCACCCTTTTCTTGTTGTTGTTGCGCCAGGCGACCATCACGTCCACTGTCCGGCGGGTTTCGCGTAAATTAGGCGTCAAAGGACGGGCGATCATCAGCCCGTATGCTGAAATCGGTATGGATATTGACAAACCACACCAGTTAGAGCTGGTGCGTCTTGACCTGGCAGCCCGGGTGGCAATGGGGAAATGAACCTGGCGTCGAAACGTTTTTTTTCCTGGGATGCCGGCTTATCGACCCGCCTGCGCATCGCAGAGAAACCCGGTGTTTTACGCTTTATCGCCATGTTGCTGGCGCATTCAGGTGATTCATGGTTCTGGCTTGCCGGTCTCGGTGTGATTGCAGCAGCTGGCTCTGCATTTTGGAGTATACGTGCTCTATGGATGATTACCAGTATTTTGGTAACCGCCATCCTGGTTATAGTTATCAAATTTTCCGTGCGTCGAAAGCGCCCGGAAAGTGATTGGGGACATATCTACCGCCAAACGGATCCGCACTCTTTCCCTTCGGGGCATGCTACCCGGGCAGTGATGCTTGCCACGTTTGCGCTTTTTATTGGTCCAGCCTGGTTTGCTCTGGTTCTGATAATCTGGGCGCCGCTGGTTGCTCTGGCGCGGGTATCCATGGGGGTGCACTACGTGTCCGATGTCCTGGCCGGAGCTATCCTGGGTGTGATCATCGGGGTGATTACAGGCTGGCTGGCAATACCCTACTTTTAGTCGTTTTCGATCGCTGGAGGTACGTGGTCTGTCGTGTCCAGGTGGCGGATTTTCCGTATGAAACTGGGGGTATTCAGGTTGCGTTCGAGTAAATAAGTCAGGTAATGCTGCATCAGGATTTCCATTTCTGTGTGAATTTCCGGCCTGGGCCTGGCAACGCTGGCTTGTTGGAAATTGCTCCGTTGCAGGTGTCGTAAATAACGCAAAGCCTCCATGGAAATCGGGCGAGCGCCCGGAGTGCTCCGCCCGCAATTAGGGCATAACACCCCGCCCCGTTCAGCGGAAAAATATTGGTCCTGAGCCTTAATTTCGGCCTGGCATAACCCACACTGCTGTAACTCGGGACGAAAACCCAGGAGATCGAGCAGGCGCAATTCGTAAAACCGCAACACCAGCAGGGGATCTTTTGCTCGCTGCAATCGTTCCAGGGTCCGAATGGCCAGATGGAAAATCCGCGGGTTTTCTTCATTTTCGTAGGTGAAACGGTCGATCAGTTCGATCACATAAGAAGCGTGACCCACCCCAGCCAGGTTCTCTCGCAAAGGCAGGAAAGCATTCAACGTTTCTGCCTGGGTGATGATCATCAGATCGCGCCCTTTTGCCAGTTGCAGCGTGGAGTGGGTGAATGGCTCCAGGTGTCCGGCTTTGCGAGACTTGAGCTTGCGTACTCCTTTGGCGATCGCGTGGATTTTACCCAGCTGCTCGGTGTATAAGACCAGCAGGCGGTCAGCTTCCCCAATTTCCCGGTGCCGTAAAACCAATGCCGGAGTGCGGATGGTGCGTTCGCGTAAAGGCATGAGGGGATTATATCTTAGTTGACGGGCATGTTCTTCTCTGTTAGAATCCGTGCGCCAAGGACGTAGTACCCTTCGTCCCGGCCTGCCAGGCACTGGCAGATCCAAATGGTTTGAAAGGGCTTGATCCATGAAAGTTTTATTATTGAAAGATGTTTATAAACTCGGCCGTGCCGGCGACGTTAAAAAGGTCGCTGATGGATACGGCCGAAACTACTTAATCCCCCAGGGATTGGCTGTGCTGGCAACCCGCGACGCCTTAAAAATGGTCGATCGCATCCGTGTTTCCGCCAACCAGCAGCGGGAAGTATTGAATAAAGAGCTCAGCGGTGTGGCGGAGCGGATTGATGGTACGGTGCTGGTGTTTCCTGCCCGCGCCAGTGAAACCGGCCGTCTCTACGGTTCTGTAACCACCCACATGATAGCCGAAGCCATCCAGGAAAAGGCCGGAGTGGAGGTCACTCGTCGCCAGGTAGACACCCAACCGCTTCGCGAACTGGGCGAATTTACGGTTCCGGTGCGGCTGACGGTGGATTTGATTCCCCACATCAAAGTCATCGTCTACCGCGAAGGCGAGGCAGTACCCCAGGTCGAAAGCGTGGCGGAACCCCAGAACGCCTCGACCACAATAGAAGAAGAAACCGAGGCTGCCGAAGCCTGATCTGCGGGCTTTGATGAATTCGGAATCAGGCGGTTTACCCGCCGGCCCGTCAGGACCTCCGGCCAGACGCTGCCCTTGTTCTGACGGGCCGGTTTTTATTTATCATGTCTATATTACTTGCCCAGGAACTTCGCCAGGCGCGACAGGAAGCAGGCTTGAGCCTGCAGGAAGTCGCTGCCGGCACGCATATCAAGCTGCGTTATCTGGAAGCGCTGGAAAGGGGAGATTTGGATGCTTTGCCTTCCACTGCTCAGGCGCGCGGCTTTTTACGGGTATATGCGAATTTCCTCAATCGCGATCCCCAGGCATTTATCCGGCTTATGGACGAGACCGGGGATAACGGTGTTGAACAGGCCCCATTCGTCCCCTACCAGAGCGATATTTCTGAGCCTGCGCCGGAAGAAATCGAAGCAGAACAACTACGCCAGGAATTTTCGACACGCGGGGCGTTGCACATGCAGGAAATTGGCCAGCAGCTCAAGCGCCACCGGGAGATCCTGGGTCTATCGCTTCAAGATGTTGAACGGCATACCCATCTTCGCTTGCATTACTTGAAAGCCCTGGAAGAAGGGGATATCGCGGCTTTACCTTCGCCGGTGCAGGGACGCGGTATGTTAAAAAATTATGCCGACTTTCTCGGTCTGGACCCGGATAGCTTGCTGCTGACTTTCGCGGATGCCATCCAGGCGCAACATGCGGCGCGTGTCCCGGAAAGAACCCGCCCACGTCCCCCTGAAAAACAACCCCGCCGGTTATCCCAGTTTCGGCGGATATTTACCGGCGATCTATTTATTACCCTTGGGATCATTGGAGTGTTAATATTGTTTGTCATTTGGGGCGTGTTCCAGATTGCTGCTGCGCGCGCCTCCATCACTCCCACTCCCGACCCACCTTCGATTGCCGACGTGCTGGCGCCTACTTCTTCACCCACTCAAGCCATAACCGCCACTTCAGAGCCAGGAGAAGCTGGAGAGGGGGCGGTAGTTGTGGGAGTTACCCCACTGGTCACCGCTTCTCCCACGCCGGAAATCCATCTGCCTGCTCTGGACACCACACCGGGCAGCCTGCAACTGGCAATTTCCGCCCGCCAGCGAGCCTGGATGCGGGTGTTGGTCGATGGCGAAGTGGTCTTTGAAGGTATTACCGTGATCGGCACGGTTTACCCCTTTACCGCTGCGGAACAGGTAGAAGTATTGACCGGCAATGGCGGCGGTTTGATCATTTATTATAATAATCAGAATCTGGGTCCACTGGGTGTGTTTGGGGAAGTGGTGCACCGCATATACACCGCGGGGGGTGTGCTGACGCCCACTGCGACAATCACCCCTACCCCAACCCAAACGCCTCGTTTCTCACCCACACCGCCTGCCACCTCGATGCCAGGTGGGTTGCCTTGAGCCTGGCGGACGAAGAATAGAGTACCGGTATGAAAAAGAAAACTTATCATTTGATTTCTTTAGGTTGTTCGAAAAACACGGTGGATTCCGAATCCATGGCCCGAATCTTGACCACGGATGGCTATCGAGGCCTGGATGCTCCCCAACAGGCGGAGGTGCTGATTGTCAACACCTGCGGTTTTATCGGACCGGCAAAAGAAGAGTCCTATAAAGTGCTCGCCGAGTTGGCTGCCGCCAAACATCCTGGCCAGCTTTTGATTGCTGCCGGATGTCTCACCCAGCGTTATGGCGCTGAAGTAGCTCGCCGTGTTCCCGGCATTGATGGTATTTTGGGGACACGCCGTTGGATGGATATCCTGGATGTGATCCGCCAGCTTCGGCGAAAAAAACACCCCGAACCGCTTTACCACCTGCCGGATGCGCCAACGGTTGGTCTGGATGAGCAGGGCGTATTACGCGCCGCCATCCAGGGCAGCAGCGCCTATCTGAAGATTGCCGATGGTTGCCGCAGACCCTGTGCTTTTTGTGCTATTCCATTGATTAAAGGGACGGCGGTCAGCCGCCCAATGGAAGTCTTGCTTCAGGAGGCGCGTACTTTGCGCGATATGGGCATGCGTGAATTAATTCTGATTGCCCAGGATACCACCGATTATGGTCATGACCGGGGACTGAAAAACGGCCTGGCTGTGCTTCTGGAGCGATTGGTTAAAGCGGTTCCCGATCTGGATTGGATCCGCGTGATGTATGCGTATCCAGGTTATGTTACCGACCGTTTGATCGAAGTGATGGCTACCAACCCGCAAATCGTGCCTTACCTGGACATGCCATTGCAGCATGCGCACCCGCAAACCCTGCGCCGTATGCGCCGACCGGCGAATGTCGATTGGGTTTACCGCACGCTTGAAAAAATGCGCCTGGCGATGCCCGAACTGGCGTTACGCACCACCTTTATTGTCGGGTATCCGGGTGAAACCGAGGATGAGTTCCAGACCCTGCTGGATTTTATCGAAGAAATTCATTTCGACCGGGTTGGCGCCTTCCAGTTTTCTTATGAGCCGGGTACGGAAAGTGCTGTTTTAGCTGACCCCATACCTCCTCAGGTGAAACAGCAGCGATACGATCGATTGATGTCTTTGCAACAACCGATTTCATTGGAAATTAACCAGCGCTTTGTTGGCAAGACCATACCGGTGCTGGTTGAAGGCCTGGGTGAGACTGAAGCGGGAGAAATCGTTTCGATTGGGCGTTCTTATCGCGATGCGCCTGAAATCGATGGGTTGGTTTTTATTGAGGGGGAAGTTCCGCAAGGCGAAATGGTTCCGGTGACCATCACAGGGGCGCTGACTTACGATCTGATCGGCACGGTAAAAACTCAGACCCCAATGGTCATCGATCCAGCCAGCCTGAGCGTGAGCGAAGTTGGTTAAAACAGTGCAATAATCAGGAGTGTCATGGGATCCCTTTTCAAGCATCCTGAAGTGCAATTCGCAGCGTTTGCTGTCCGGCAGGCGACCATGCTGGTCAAACGTATCCAGCATGAAATGGTTACCCCTGCCCTGACCAAAGCTGACCGCTCTCCGGTGACCATCGCAGATTTTGCCTCCCAGGCTCTGGTTGCTCATTATTTACAGGAGCGTTTCCCGAACGAGGCCTTGATTGGAGAGGAAAGCGCTCAGGTGTTACTTACCGAGACAGGCCACGCCCGGCTCCGCCAGGTGACCGATTTCGTCCGCCAGGTGGTGAG
>JAGUYX010000237.1 GCA_020061145.1 Anaerolineales bacterium
CCCACCTGATCGATAACCTGTCTGCGCAACATCAGGCTGGCGCCTTGCAGCACTTCCACCTGGCGAGGATGAATAACTGACCAGTCGCCCATCGCGTACACCCCGACCGGAAAAAGGACATCCAGGTGGAGCAATCGCCAGAGTTCGCGCCCCAGAGTAGGCAGGGGGTAACACGACACCTGGAGCGAACCATCCGGATTCAGGTAACGTGAGCCTACGCCGCCGGTTTCCGGGCATTTTTCCAGAAAATTGTGCAATGCTTCCACAGCGCCCTCCAACAGGCGCGTATCCGGGTTGAGCAATAAAACATAGTCGCCATGACAAAAATCCAATCCGAGGTTGTTCCCCCCGGCAAACCCGAGATTTTCCTCGCTGATAATCAGGCGCACCTGGGGGAATGAATCCGCCAGCATTTCGGCCGAGCCATCGGTCGAGGCGTTATCCACCACGACAATTTCCAAATCGTCTGGATTGAGTTCTGTAAGGGAGGTGTAGATCGATTCCAGGCAGTCGCGCAAGAACGAGCAGGTATTCCAGTTGATGATCAAAATGGAGATGAGCGGCATGCCTGAATATTAATCGAAAAGTCGCTCAATACCTTAACAATGTTGATGGGTGCGTTTATCCGGCAGCCAGGTTGGCCGCTCCGCCAGGGTATCAGCAGACTCGGTCATCATTGCCACCAGGATTACCAGCGCAGGGTGCTGATCCTTAACGATAAGCGCCAGATCTGGTAACGGCAGCGATTGCCCAAGATAGACTGCTGGCCAACGCCGGCGGCGCAGCCGAGTCGCCATAATCAGGAGACACATCAGGATTTCCCCCAAGACTTTTTCTGCCCCGGTAATGTCTTTCCCCTGAAAGACCTGGAAAAGGCGCGCCATGGAAAATATTGCTCGAGGATTGCCAGGCGCCAGGGTTTACAACCGGCTTTCAGGTTGAACTTCCGGCATCAATACCGTTACCCGGCCTTCCCCCGGACTACCCAGCCGGGATTGCCAGGGTAGCGCCTTGATCGCCTGTGTACTTGCGAAAAAATTTCGTCTGTTTCCGGGAAAATTCCCAAAAATCATTGCCCCCAGATGGGTCGCGGTCTGTCATTCGTTCGAGGAATCGGCTGGTGGGTATGTTGAATGCAATATACGAGGTTGTTTACCCATGGGCAAATCAGCAGGAGGTATTTCCTTGATCTTGGGGTTTAATGTTAAACTAGGGATTGTACAATTCAAACAACCAGCCGGAACATATCGATGCCATCCTCAACCGCTAGCCGAGACAGACAGGAGCTATCCCTGCCTTCCTACGGAATCAGCTTTGACCACAGAAGGATTTTATTGGGAAAAGCATCTGCCTGCTCTGGCTATCGAAGCGCTGAATCACATTAACCCGGAAAACGCTGGAAATCCGGACGCGACCCGGTTGAAAGCAGCCTGCAATTTTTGTGAGCAGCTCACCAATATTCTACTCAGCTACAACGATCTACGCTCCGGTTCGGTGACACTGCGCTGGCGAGAGTTTATGCGTTTTCAGATTGACCGCGTGGTAAAACTTTACCGGTCAACCAGACCGGGCATATCCATGCTGGATGCAGATGGTCGGTTCGCAATCGCTGCAGCAGCAGACCTGTATCAAGGTATCCTCGATAACATTAAAGCCCATGTTTATGATGTCTTTAACTTTGGGCACATTTACACAAGGCGCAGAAACTGATGTGCCTGCCGATTATCTGGTTACGTTCACAAACCGGACAGTAAGCCCATCGTTTTCGATCCAGGAGGCAGGGAGATGAAAGTTTTAATTACCGGTGGTTCCGGGATGGTAGGCAGGGCCCTCACTACCAACCTGACAGCAGATAAGCACGAAGTGATCATTCTCAGCCGCAGCCCGGAGTGGGTGGTGGGACTGCCGCCAGGCGCGCGCGCGGTAGCCTGGGATGCCAGAACTGCCACAGGATGGGGACCCCTGGCGGATGGCGCCGACGCTATCGTCAATCTTGCTGGAGAAAATTTAGCCGGCAGCTTCCCGTTTGGGATGCGCTGGACGAAAGCCCGTAAAGAGCGTATTCTGAACAGCAGGATTAATGCTGGAAAGGCGGTAACTGAAGCCGTTCAACTGGCGAAAACCAAACCCGGCGTGGTAGTACAGGCCTCGGGCGTCAATTATTATGGCGTTACCCGCAGTGGAGATATCGCTGAAGATGCCCCACCCGGCGATGATTTCCTCGCAAATGTGTGCATCCAATGGGAGCAAGCCAGCCAACCGGTGGAAGATCATGGAGTCCGCCGGGTGGTCACCCGGAGTGGGGTGATCCTGGCACGAAATGAGGGGGTTTTACCCCTCTTTATCCTGCCATTTCGCCTGTTCGTCGGCGGTCCGATGGGCAGCGGGAAGCAATACGTACCCTGGATTCACATCGAGGATGAGGTGCGCGCCATACGCTTCCTCATTGAGCAGGAAGAAACCCGGGGCATTTACAACCTGGCAGCGCCAGAAGCAGTGCAAAATAAAGATTTCGGCAAAGCGATTGGCTGGGCGCTAAGCCGGCCTTCGTTTTTCCCCACACCTGCATTTTTCTTCAAAGCAGCCTTTGGCGAAACGGCAACCATGATCCTGGATGGACTAAAAATAATCCCCAAACGATTGGTTGATGCCGGGTTTGAGTTCAAATTTCCGCAAATTAAACCGGCTTTGCGCGATCTACTTGGAGCAAGCTGAGCCAACGTTCAAACAAGAAGCGAGGAAGGGATGAAAGTCGGAATCATTGGTTGTGGGTTGGTCGGGTCAACCGCGGCATATGCCATGTTAATGCGCGGCGTGGGGCGGGAAATCGTCCTGGTGGATGTCAATCGCCAACGGGCAGAAGCGGAAGCCAACGACATTCTGCACGCAGCCCCATTTTCAAACGATATGGAAGTGTATGCGGGCGATTATCCTGACCTGGCAGGCTGCCGGGTGGTGGTAATCACTGCCGGGGTTGCCCAGAAACCCGGGGAGACCCGGTTACAGCTTTTGGGCAGGAACGCTTCGATTTTACGCCAGATTGTCAGTGGAATTTTCCAACATGCGCCTGAAGCCATCCTGGTGATGACCACCAACCCGGTGGATGTAATGACGCATATCACTGCCAAAATCGCCGCGGAGTATGGGGTAGACTCGCACCGTGTAATCGGTTCCGGCACCACCCTGGACACCGCCCGGTTCCGAGCCCTGTTGGGCAGAGAGATCGGGATCGATTCAAGTCATGTGCATGCCCATGTGCTGGGAGAACACGGCGATTCGGAGGTGTTGGGATGGTCAGCAGTGACAGTAGGGGGAATTGCCCTGGATGAATTCTGCGAACAACACCGCACTGAAATCTGTGCTGAAAAACGGGAGGAAATCGACCAGATGGTGCGGAATGCCGCCTATGAGATTATTCAGGGAAAAGGGGCGACCTACTATGGCATTGGCGCCGCACTGTCGCGGATCGTCAATATCATATTACGCGATCAGCGCTCGATTATGACCGTCTGTACCCCTCTGGCCAGTATTTTTGGTGTGGAGGATGTCACCATCTCGATCCCACACCTGTTGGGTGGCGCCGGAATAGTCGATAGTTTCCCGCCGGTTCTCGACGACCAGGAGCAGGACGCTCTGCGGCATAGCGCCAGGCTGATCAAGCATGTCATCCAGGAATACGAAAGCCTGTCGGTCTGAAATTTGGGCGATATGATCGGCAAATTTGTAAGATCATCACACTCTTCGGCATCCAATATCCCAAGACCGGAGCACAACCAGGCTTTGGCAGCGGCCAGGCCAGTCACAGTTCACAGCCAGGCACAAGCCAGACCCTA
>JAGUYX010000286.1 GCA_020061145.1 Anaerolineales bacterium
AAGGTACGTACACTGATTAAAAACGATTTTGACGAGGCGTTTAAGCAGGTAGATGTAATCGCCGCTCCGGTCGCCCCTACCACGGCTTTTCGCATTGGGGAACACACCGACGACCCGCTTGCCATGTATCTGGAAGATGTCTTTACCCTGCCCGCCAACCTGGCCGGAGTACCCGGGCTGGCTTTCCCGGTAGGTTTCGACCAGCAGGGGTTACCAGTCGGGATGCAATTGATGGGGCCGCATTACCGGGAAGACCTGCTTTTCCGCCTCGGGCACGCTTTCCAGAAACAAACGGACTGGCATTTACGTTATCCTCAAGTGGAGGGAAATACCATCCACCATGAGTGATGTCAGGCGTGCCTGGAGCAAAGATCTCTCGCAGGCGGAGATCGCTGAATTTTTAGCGAACTCGGAACGCGCCAACCAGATAGCCGCGCAACACGATTCCTACACCTTACGCCAGTTCTCGCTGAAGTTGTTGATGGAATACACCGGCGCCCGATCCGGTGTATTGTTCTTTTCCGACCGTTACTCTGGGCAGTTGATCCCTAAAACTATTCGCGGGTATGGCGAGCAAGATCTGCGCCAGTTCCCCGTTCTGTACCCGGACCAGCAAATCGCCCGGAAAACACTGGAAAAACAACAACCCCTCCATGTGAAAGATTTAACCTCTACGTCGGACTGGCTGGCAGGCCTGGAGATATTTACCAATGGAGTAACCGAATCCCTCCTGGCAGCGCCTCTGTTTGCGGGAAACACGACCTTCGGGATGGTCTTGTTGGTGAATCCACAACCGGTTCCCGAGTTTTTGTTTCAATTACTGACCAATCGCCTGGCGACTGAACTGGAGCGCGCCGCTCGTATGGATGCCCAGCAAACCCGCGTCAACCGCCTGAACGCCCTGATTGCGGTCCTGGGCCAGTTAGGCGCCAACCTGGATCGCGGCCAGATCCTGCGCATGGTCATTAATTATGCCCCGGTTTTATTAAATGCCGAAGCCAGTTCATTATTTCTGATCGACCCGGACAATGAAGACCTGTTCCTGTACCACGCCAGCAATAACCAGACGCTGAACGGCAGCGAAATTCGCATTCCCGCCGGCAAGGGCATCGTTGGCGAGGTGGTCAAAACCGGGCAGGCCATCATTGTGAACAATGTCAAAAAGGATCAGCGCCACTTCACTGAGGTGGATGAAAACACCGGTTTTGTCACCCGTTCCATCCTGGCGGTGCCGCTCACGACGCGGGTGATTACTCTGGGGAGTGAACGACGTAGCACGACCGTGCGGACAATCGGCGGCATGGAAGTGCTTAACAAGCTGGATGGTCCCTTCACGGAAGAAGATGTGCAGTTATTCCGCAGCCTGGCCAACCAGGCAGCTACAGGTCTGGCGATTGCCGATATTCACGATGACGCCGAAAAACTGTTAGAAGGTGTGCTGGAAGCGCTCGCCGCGGCGATCGATGCCAAGGACCCTTATACCCAGGACCATTCCAAGCGGGTACGCGACTTCTCGATGGAAATCGCCCGGGAGCTGGGGTACCTGGACCAGCTGGATAATCAGGGTATTGATCATTACCGGCAAATCTGGATTGGTAGCCTGCTGCATGATATCGGCAAGATTGGCATCCCGGACATTATCCTGGGAAAAGAGGGCCGGCTGACCCCGCAGGAATATCTGCAAATCAAGCAGCACCCGATCATCGGGCGACACATTCTGGAGCAGGTGCCTCAACTACGAGATGGACTGGCCGCGATTGCCCAGCACCACGAACACCTGGATGGCAGCGGGTATCCATTCCAACTCATGGACGACCAGATTTCACTCACTGCCCGGATTGTGGCAGTTGCGGATGTCTTCGACGCCATGACCTCCGATCGTCCATACCGCCATGCTCTACCTGTCCAGGAAGTGTTCGAATATATGCGCGAAGTGGCGGATAAGCATCTGGATGGGGAATGCGTTGAGGCTTTGATCCGCGCCTACCGCGCCGGACGGATTCATTCGCAAAAGATGCGTGAATTGGCGCAGACGCGCCCCTTGCGCAGCCCGAGCTGATCCCCCAACCCCCATTAGAGGCATGAATCCCAAACCCGGAATTGGCGAGGGCTGAATTTGGATCGCCGATGGATAAAACCGGGTATATTTAGCTTAACTTTGATCGCCAAGGAGGTACGATGGATTACGTAAGACTGGGCCGCGCCGGCCTGCAGGTTTCCCGCCTCTGCCTGGGAATGATGAGTTATGGCACCTCGAAATGGCGCGATTGGGTACTGGATGAAGAGGAAAGCCGTCCTTTTATTCAGCGCGCCCTGGAAGCGGGGATCAATTTCTTCGACACGGCAGATATGTATTCCGCCGGCATGAGCGAGGAAGTCACCGGGAGGGCATTGAAGGACTTTGCCCGCCGGGAAGAAGTGATAATCGCCACCAAAGTATATTTTTCTTACAACGACAAACCCAACCAGGGCGGTCTTTCCCGAGTGCACATCATGCACGGCGTGGAGAATTCCTTACGCCGCCTGGGCACCGATTATATTGACCTGTACCAGATCCACCGCTGGGATTACAACACACCCATCGATGAAACCCTGGAAGCGCTCCATGATCTGGTGAAATCCGGCAAGGTACGCTATATCGGCGCCTCGAGTATGTATGCCTGGCAATTTGCCAAAGCGCTCTACCTGGCCGACTTACGCGGTTGGACGCGGTTTATCTCCATGCAAAATCATTACAACCTGGTGTATCGCGAGGAGGAACGCGAGATGATTCCCCTGTGCCTGGAAGAAGGCGTGGGATTGCTGCCCTGGAGCCCGCTGGCGCGCGGTTTTCTGGCCGGCAATCGCACGCCGGATCGCAGCGGGGCGACTGCCCGCGCCAAAAGCGATACCTACGCTCACGAAATGTATTATGACCAGGCAGACTTTCAGGTCCAGGAACGTGTCAGGGAACTGGCTCAAGGCCGTGGATGCAGCCCGGCGCAGATAGCCCTCGCCTGGATTTTGCACAAGCCGGGAGTCGTTTCACCCATCATCGGCGCTACCAGACCCCACCACCTGGAAGAAGCCCTGGCCGCGCTGGAAATTCGCTTTTCCGAGGAAGAAATCCATCTTCTGGAAGAGCCATATCGCCCTCACCCTGTTAAAGGGCACCGGTAAAAAGCATGTTCCACGATATCCCAGATGCCGTTTTGAAGCGCATGCGCGTCCTCGAAGAGATCGACGCTCGCGATCGCCTGGATGGCACCCCCAAAGCCTCTCGTTTACGCCAGATCCCTGCAGAAAGTGGCAGGTTTCTGGCATTGTTGTTGGCCGGGGCGCCGCGTGGTGCAGTTCTGGAGGTGGGCACCAGCGCCGGATATTCCAGTTTGTGGTTAAGCCTGGCCTGCAAATTGCGTGCGGAGCACCTGACCACCTTTGAAATACTGCCTGAAAAAATTGTCCTGGCTAGCGAAACGTTCCAACAGGCAGGCGTCGCAGAATTTGTGCAACTGGTTACCGGTGACGCTCGCCAATTACTGGCTGACTGGGATAAGATCGCTTTTTGTTTCCTGGATGCCGATAAAGAAATCTATGCTGAGTGTTACGAGCTGGTTGTGCCGCGCCTGTTACCGGGAGGTATCCTGGCTGCGGATAACGCGATCAGTCACCCGGAGTTACAACCGTTTATCGACTTTGCCCTGGCAGACCCACGGGTCGATGCGCTGGTCGTACCTGTTGGTAAAGGGATTCTGGTCTGCCGTAAATCCGATTTGGGAGAATAATCATGTTGAAATTACCTGCGACTGCTCAGGAGTTTATGCGCCTCTCCTGGGACGAAATTTTGCCTTTTTACCAGACCCTGGCAGCTACTCCGCTAACCGAAGCAAGCTGTGAAGGCTGGTTAAAGGAGTGGACCCGCTTAAGCGACCAGGTAAACGAGTCCCTGGCGCGACTGCAGGTCGCCAATAACCTGAATACTGCCGATGAAAAAACGGAAAAACAATATCATACCTATCTGGATGAGATTCATCTGCCGGCACAGGCGCAGGAACATCAATTGAAGATGAAATTACTCGCCAGCGGGTTGGAGCCCGACAATATGCACAATCCATTGCGGAAAATGCGCGCCGAAACAGATTTATTCCGCGAAGAAAACCTGCCCCTGATCTCGGCGGAAAAGAAACTGGGCACATCATACGATAAGATTATCGGCGCACAAACCGTCGCATGGAATGGCGAGGAGGCCACCCTGCAAAAACTACGCCCGGTGTTTTATCAGGACGATCGCACTTTACGCGAAAAAGCCTGGCGCCTGGCCGCTGAAAGGCAACTGCAAGACCGGGAAGGGATCAATGCCCTGTGGAAAGACCAGCTGGAGGTACGCCGGCAGCTGGCAGAAAACGCAGGCAAGACAGATTACCGCGCTTACCGCTGGCAGCAACAGCTTCGCCTGGATTACACGCCTGAAGATTGCGCTATTTTGCGCGATTCCATTGAAAAGGTTGCCGTTCCCGCCGCCACACGGATTTATGAAAAACATCGCCAGAATTTGGGTCTCGACTCTTTGCGTCCCTGGGATATCGATCTGGATCTGTATCCGGTGGAACATCCCCGCTTACCATCCTACGGCAGCGGCGCAGATTTGTTGGAGATCGGCGATCGGGTCTTCCCGCGCCTCGACCCACAACTTGGCGCCTATTACGCCAGTATGCGCCAGGAAAACTTGCTGGACGTGGAAAATCGTAAAGGCAAAGCACCCGGGGCATATTGCGTCTATTTTCCTGCCACACAAAAACCCTTTATCTTCGCCAATGGGGTGGGGTTATTCAGCGACATCCGCACCCTCTTGCATGAATGCGGACATGCTTTCCACAATTTTGAAATCCGCGTCCTGCCTTATGCCCAACAGCGTCGACCTGGATTGGAATTCTCCGAAGTGGCTTCGATGTCCATGGAATTACTTTCCATGCCCTATTGGGAACGGGAGCAGGGTGGGTTTTATCCCGCAGACGAAGCCCGCAGGGCAAAAATTGCCCAGTTGGAACGAATTCTGGTCTTCTGGCCTTACATGGCAGTGGTGGACGCATTTCAGCACTGGGTTTACCTGCATGTAGACGAAGCAGTGAACCCCGATAACTGCAATAGAGTCTGGCTGGAATTATGGGAGCGATTCATCCCCGGCGTAGACTGGTCTGGGTTGGAGGATATGGCCGCGACCGGCTGGCATCGAAAGCAGCATATCCATCGAGCGCCTTTCTATTACGTAGAGTACGGGCTTGCGCAACTCGGCGCCGTGCAGGTCTGGCGTAATGCGCTTCAGGATCAGGCTGCCGCCGTGGCAGATTACCGCCGTGCGCTGGCATTGGGCGGCACACGCACTTTACCCGAGTTATTCAGCGCAGCCGGGGCGCGTTTCGCTTTCGACGCGGAAACTCTGGGGGAGGCCGTGGCATTAATCGAGAGGGAAATAGACAAACTGACCCCGGTATGAAAGATGGATGAGGTACGCTATCAGCGTTTCGCTTAAGCCGCTGGCTATGCCGCTGTCGTTATGTTGATGATCGCCCCGCTCATCCTCG
>JAGUYX010000239.1 GCA_020061145.1 Anaerolineales bacterium
GGTGATAATTCCCGCGCCAGATGCACCGCCTGGATCCCGCTGCCCGCCTCGCCCACCACCTCCATATCCGCTTCGGCGTTCAACAGGACGCGCAATCCGGCGCGCAGAACGCCGTGGTCGTCCACGATCAGAATTTTAATGGTCAAGCCCCACCTCCACACGCAGTGTGGTGCCCATCGAGGGTGAGCTTTCCACCGATAATTGCCCACCCAGCATCTCCACCCGCTCGCGGATGCCGAACAGACCCAGGTGCTCCGCCGGGTCGACCTGGGCGGGGTCGAATCCCACGCCATCGTCCTCGATCAACAGGATCAGGCGATCCTGGCTGCGCTTGAGCAAAACATCCACATGCCGGGCGTGGGCATGGCGCACCACGTTATTCATCGCCTCCTGAACGATGCGAAACAGGGCAGTTTCCAGCTCGTAGGATAACCGATCTGCCAGATCCAACACTTCAACTGCCACTTCCAGACCGGTGCGGTTCGCCAGGCCGCGCAGATGCTGGCGCAAAGCCGCTTCCAGGCCGACATGATCGAGCACAGCCGGGCGCAGGTCCATTGCCAGGCGGTGCAGATCTTCCATCACCTCATTGACGATCTGTTTCATATTGCTGATTTCATCCAACACCAGGTCGGGCTGACCGATGTTCTTTTCCAGAATCCCCAGGCCGACCATCAGTGAAGTCAGCGCCTGCCCGGCCTGGTCGTGTAATTCCCGCGAGACCACGCGGCGTTCGTGTTCCTGAACCCGCACCAGGCGGCGGGAAAGCGATTGATGGCGCAGGCGCGCCTGGCTGACCTGATCGTATACCAGGGCATTCTTTAAGCTGACTGCAGCCAGAGCCGTGATCGCTTCCGCCCGCTCCAGGTGTTTGGCGGTGAAAACCCCGGGGCGGCTATGCGCCAGAACCAGCAAGCCCAGGTTTTCCTGGTTAACCTGGATCGGGACGGAGATCCAGGCGCGCGCCTCTTCCATGCCCGGCAATGGAAACCAATCCGGCGTTGCACGCACATCGACCAATAGCAGGGAAAGCGGGTCGCTCACCAACCTGCCGACCAACCCGGCCTGATGCGGATCTTTGGTTAATTCCGCCAGCCAGGTCTGGTCTCGGGCGCAATCACAATCCTGGTAGGCATGCAGGCTGAATCCGTCGTCCAGGTTGCGCAGCAGGGAAAACCCGCACTCGAAAGGCACCAGCTTATGCAATGTTTCCAGCAGGGTTTCCTGCACGGCATGCGGATCAAGGCTGTGGCTGAGCTGGCGGGCGGCTTTCAACAGGCTCTCCGCCAGGCGGCGTTGTTCGTGTTCGGTTGCACCCAGCTTACGCAACTCCGCGACGGTTTCTTCCAGGCGTCGCTCCGCTTCTTTCCGTTCGGTGATATCAATGCCCAGTTGCAGCATCATCCGCTCCCCGCCGGTATCCACAAACGGGTAATCGGTGAGCTGGTAAGTGCGCCCGTTGGCAGTCGTCCATTCCCATTCCAAAATGGCGCTCTGATCGATGGCTGAAAATGGAGGGCAATTTTCGCAGGGTGTCTCCAACCCGCGGATGATCTGGAAGCATTTAAGTTCGCCCGGTTCGCCAAACTGGTCCAGAAACCGCCGGTTATAAAAGCGGACATTGTAGTGTTCGTCTTTCAGATACACCAGCGCGGGCAGCTTATCCAGCAAATTAAATAACCGCTGGCGTTCCGCCTGTTGTACCTTTTCCGCTTCTTTGCGTGCGCTGATATCCTGCTTGATGGCGATGAAGTGGCGAATCTCCCCCGCAGTATCGCGCACCGGGGTAATCGTCTGTTCTTCGTTATACAGGCTGCCATCCTTGCGCCGGTTGATCAGCTCGCCGCGCCACACTTTTCCGCTGTTAATCGTTTGCCACAGACCGGCGTAAAAAGACTCGCTCTGTTCGCCGGATTTCAACAGGCGCGGAGTCCTGCCGAGTAAGTCATCCGGCGTATACCCGGTCATCTGGCAAAAAGCCGGGTTAGCCCACTCGATCTCGCCCAACTGGTTGGTGATCAAAATACCATTGGCGGCGGTTTCCATCGCCACCGTCCGCAACTCCAACTCGCGTTCGGTCTGGCGGTGCTTCTGCACCTCCTGCTCCAGGGCTTCATTGGCGCTGGCCAGGTCGCTGGTTCGCTCTTCCACCTGCTTTTCCAGGTTGAGCCGCGCCTGCTCCAACCGGCTTTCCAGTTCCTTCCTGGAGCGTAAAAATGAGCGCAGCGGGCGGATCGAGAAGAAATACATAAATGGCAGGACAGTTACCGTAAAAACCAGCACATCCTCCCATTCCCCTGCCGCGCCAGATTTTGCATGAGTAATGGTTGCCGCCAGATAAACGACAAACTGGGCGACCACCAGCGACCCGGCCAGGCCGAGCACAAAGCGCTTCACAACCCTGCGCTCCGTCGGTTCTGTTGGTGTCTTTTCGTGAAACGTTTTTTCTTCCATCCGTCCTACCCCAGGCCGGCTAAAGGAGGAGCTTTTTGCCGGCAAATTATGATCGAAGAAGACGTTTATTGCCTCCCGCCTGTCATTACGCCGGAGGCGCTTTTTGACTCACGCGTGTCATTTCGCATGAGGCGCTTTTTGCCGACTGAGAAATCTTACCCACTGTGGTTAAGATTTCTCGCTGCGCTCGAAATGACATCCCGGGGCGTTCAGGGTTTCCCGCTCTGCTCGAAATGACATCCCGGGGCGTTCAGGATTTCTCGCTGCGCTCGAAATGACATCCCGGGGCGTTCAGGGTTTCCCGCTGCGCTCAAAATGACAACCCGGGGCACTCATGATTTCTTGCGGCGCTCGAAATGACAGCCCGGGGCGCTCAGGATGCCTCGCGGCGCGCAAAAGGATCGTCGCTGGCAATTACGACACATCGCGCTTATTTCAGCATAGTAGAAATCTCTTTTCCTGGCAACTATCTACCGGTAAAACAGGATGAATGTCATACCTTTAGGTTAAGTTCTGCCATAGCGCGCGGTCGGATATTGCTAAA
>JAGUYX010000298.1 GCA_020061145.1 Anaerolineales bacterium
GCCTGGTTTTCTTTTGGGCAGGCGACTGGTAATTTTCTGGCAACTGCAATGCAACCACGGTGATATTATCATGTCCCCCGCGCTCATTCGCCAGGTTGATCAGAGACTCCAGCCCTTTTTCAAGGGGATTTTTTTCCAGCGTCTCCAGGATTTCCCGGTCTTCTACCAGATCAGTCAACCCATCGGTACACAACAATAATAAATCGCCCGGGTTTATGTGCATGCCCTGGTTGGCTTCGGCTTCCTGATCGGTTTCATTTTCCTGCAGGCGCAGACGTGTATCGGGGATGACGGTTTTTTGAGAACCCAGATAGCGGCGGATGATATGCTGATTGGGGTGATCGACTGCCTCAGCCTCGGTGATAAAACCTCGATCCAGCGCTTCACGAATCCAGGTGTGGTCTATCGAGAGTTGCCGGATGTTTCCCTGGCTCAAGAGATAGAGACGTGAATCGCCTACCGCAGCGGCATAAAGCTGATCTTCAATGATCCAGGCGCATACACATGTGGCGGCCATCCCATCCTGCTCACTGCGTTTATACGACTGCTGGAATATTTTGTCACTGGCCTGGACTATGGCCTCTTTCAGGCTGGCCAGCGGATCGAGGCCGTCACTGGAAGCCACCTTTTGGCTGATCTCTTCCACTGCGATTTCAGCCGCAATTTCGCCGGCCTGATGTCCACCCACACCGTCGGCAACCACGGCCAGTAAACTGCGCCGTGGGTCAGGTGGGGGAAAGCGGTAAGCCGATACTGCATAACGGTCTTCGTTATTTTTACCGCGTATTCCTGGATGAGTCCGGGCAACCACGCGTAAATGTGCGCGTTTAAGCGTAATCAATGCGGGTTAATCTCCCGGGTAATGGAAATCCGACGCGCCTGCCCCTGATCTGCCAGGCGGAAGCGATAACCTATTTTTCCGATATGGATCAGGTCGCCATATTCCAGACGCTGCCCATCCTTCGGAACCCGGTTGTAGTTTACCCACGTCCCGGCGATAGAGCCAGCATCGTACAACCAGAATTCGCCATTGGACTGACGCACAAGGCGAGCGTGTACCTCGCTTACCGAAGGGTGCTCTACCAGGGTGTTGGCCTGTTGAGCGGAGCGTCCAAAAATCAGCTCGTCTTCCAGAATTGGTTGGGTTACTCCCCGGCTGCCATTACTGTCCGGCCCCAATAATTCCAGGAAGGCAATTGGTTCCGGGATTTGTTGACGACTTGGCCAGCGCAGACGACTGGCAAGATTTTTCAACCGTTGTGGGGCGCGAGGACGTTTGGGTCTTTCGGTGCGAATTGACACCGGTTGAGTGACCGGATCTTTGTCCCGCCGGCGAAGGCGTGGTCGGGTGACATCGGCTGGTTGCAGTCTGCCGCCCAAAACCAGCACCCACAGCAAGATAGCGCCGGCAGCCAATCCGCCCAGCAAAGCAATCACCGGCGCGTTCTCGACCAAAACGGCAGCAAAACCACTGGGCATACCTGCGATCTGGATACGAATGGGGGTATCGATGCTGCTTCCCACCAGGCCCAGGTCATCCTCAACCTCTACCTGCAGCAGGTGCTCGCTGTGTGTCGTATATCCGGAGAGGTCCCAGAGAAATGTATCAAAGGGAGGCTCACGATTTTCCTGCACAACTTCGCCATCCACCAGCAATGTGCTGCGTTGTATCTGGCGAGGATGCCCGTCAGGAAACTCGATGATTATTTGCAGGGAATGGGCAGTGGGAATTAACCCCACACTATTTTCCCCATTTTCCAGCTCAGGCGGTTTTCGCTCAATTGAGGTTGGCAGGGCAACGAAAACCGGATTGGGTGGCAGGACTTCCAGGGTAACCTGACGAGGTTCGCTGAGGATGATTTCTCCGCCAGCGCGAATTTCTGCCTGAGTCTGGTATTCTCCGCTGGAGCGCGCAGTCGACTGGTAAAACACCTGATACAGCCCCCGTATGGGTTCCAGGTATGTTTCAATATCTGGCAGGGTCTCAGTACCCGAAAAGCGAAAGACCTCGCCGCCGGTTTGCGCCGCCAGCTCACCCAACTGGATAAAAGTACCATTGTCCAGGGTGGCGTCAGAGCCTACCAACCAGAAGTTAAGCAGCACTCCCTGTTGCAGTGCCTGGGATACAAGATTTTGTATGGCTGGAATGGCTTCGCGCTCAGGGGGCGAGGTGATGAATAAAACCACCTTTGCCATGCCCGGTTGAGGCGGCGTATCTGAAGCAATGTCAATCGCTTCCGCCAGAAGATCGAAAGCCGGCGTGAAATTTCGGGCATCCGGCGCATAGGATTCCAGGGCGCGCTGCCATTCCCGTGGCGAAGGGATATGGCTGTTGCGAGGGCCATTCAAAGCCAGTAAGCTGAGGTCGTCCTTGGTGGTGGCGGGGTAAGTGGCAATCCATTCAAGTAACGCCTGCCGGATCAGGTCATAACGCGAAATTCCGCGCGAATTTCGAATGGCAAAAGTAGGACCGGGGTTGAGGGCGACCACGAATTGGACGCCGGGCTCGAAATACTCCAGTCGGGTTACACTGGCGGGTTGGTCATTTTCCAGGATGCGAATTTGAGAGGCCTGTAGCCCGCGCAATACTCGTCCTTGCTGGTTAAAAACACTCAGATAGGCGGAGATTTCGGGAAATTGATCCGTAACGGGCAGACTGAGTTCAGCCGCAGGTTGAGATTGGGCGTAACCGGAGGCAGGGAACAAAACCAGGCCGAATAAAATCAGCAGTACCCAGAGGGAAATGCGTCCTGACATAGGTGGTTTGTATTTTAGCACAAGCCCTGGGGGAAGAGAATCAAAACCGTGCGCCACGCAGCAGGCTGGCTGCTGGGGCGCACGGCTGGTGAGGAGTCGACGATCTATCTCAGATCGCCGGTTGAGAAACAGGTGAAAGAGGCTCTTCAGTAATCGGTGTCCGCCCGGTCAGGCGTAAATAATTCAGTGTCCAGGCGCTGCCGATATATGCTCGCAACATGCCGCTCAGCACGAGCAGAACAGGCAGGTACAGCACCAGGCACAGAATGGAAATCCAGACGCCCCCGTTCAAACCCACGTTGGTGCCAGCAAACAAACTCCAGGCGAGAGGGACTACCGCGATGAAAAAGGGCAACGCCAACACTATCCCAACCAGGCCGCCGCCCAGGAAGAGGATTAGACCCATCAGAATCATTTCTCCCAGATGTGTACGGATGACTTCCCAACCCCGGCTGATGGCATCCCCGATGCCAATATCCTCAACCACCAGGGCGATATTGGCTTGCTCAATCAGGATCCCTACCAGCCAGCCGATTGGGATCAACAGGCAGAACAATGGCAGCAGGCAGATCAATCCGATGCCCGCGGTGACAATCCCCACCAGGACAGCAAAGCCAACGATCAGGGAGACCACCAGTAAAATCATCAGCCCGAACAGCAGGTTTAACCCGAAAACTCGCCAGAAATAGGGATAGCTGCCGCGGAACAAATCACTAAAGCGCAATTGAGCCGTTCCCGCGTCCGCCTGCAGCGTACCCCGTACCAGACCGATCCGTCCGATGGTGCTGAGCACGATGGCGATCACAATCAGCAAGAGAACCACCCCAATCAAAATAAGCGCGCCAAGGATGATCTGGGTATCGGTCAGGCTATTAAAAAATCGTTCCAGTTCGGGGAACTCGCGGCTGCCGACCTGATAATTGGTGGAGCCACCACTCCCGCCGGTGCTTCCAGATGCGCAGCCACTTAACAAACCAAAAATCCATAACACTTTATGTTTCCAGATAATCTGCCAGGCGCGGATCAGCACTTCGCCATAATTCATTTGACACTCTCCTTACTGACCAAACCCTCCGGAACAGGGTTTAAGGGCGAACACCTCTAAAAACCCTCTATTTTGGGATAGGGCAAGGTTGGTGATTCACGTTTATCTACGTTATTCCCATTCAATAGTCGCGGGTGGCTTGGAGGTGATATCGTAAACCACCCGGTTCACGCCGGGCACTTCATTCACAATCCGGTTGGAGATGCTTGCCAGCAACTCATAGGGCAGGCGCGCCCAGTCGGCGGTCATAAAATCATCGGTGGTCACCGCGCGTATGGCGACCACCTCCTGGTAGGTGCGGCTATCACCCATCACTCCCACCGACTGAACGGGTAATAAAACCGCAAAAGCCTGTGAAGTGCCGCTGAACCCGCCAGATCCGGCCTGCAGGTGCAGCAGACCGGCTGCCTCCAGGGTTTCAGTCAGAATGGCATCTGCCAGGCGCAGGCGCTCCAGACGTTCTGGAGTGATTTCTCCCAGGCAGCGTACCGCCAAACCGGGGCCGGGAAAAGGTTGGCGCCAGACCAGCTCGCGCGGTAACCCGAGCGATTCACCCACCTGACGGACTTCGTCTTTGAATAAATAACGTAAAGGCTCCACCAGCTTGAATTGCATCGTTTCCGGCAGTCCACCGACGTTGTGGTGTGTCTTGATGCGTTCAGCTTTGTTCCGGTCGGGAGCGCTGGATTCAACCACGTCCGGGTAAATCGTACCCTGCACCAGAAACTCCGGATCTCCCAGCTGGCGGGCATACTCTTCAAAAATGCGGATAAACAATTCCCCGATAACGGCTCTTTTATGCTCCGGGTCGGTGACGCCGCTTAATGCCTGCATGAATTGTCCCCCGGCATCCACCACCACCAGCTCCACGCCCAGATTTTTCCCCAAGGCCGCCTGAACTCTGTTTCGCTCTCCCTGGCGCAGCAAGCCGGTGTCGACAAAAATGGCGACCAGTTGATCGCCGACTGCCCGGTGCACCAGCGCGGTGGCGACAGTTGAATCAACGCCGCCGCTGACTGCTGAGAGCACCATTTTTCCCCCCACTTGCTGGCGGATGCGCTCGATCCTGGTGGTGATGATTGATTCTGGTGTCCAGGTTGGGTGAACAGCACATGTAGTAAGGACAAAATTACGTAAAATTTCTCCGCCGCGGGGTGTATGGTGTACTTCTGGGTGGAACTGCACTCCGAAATAACCTCTGTTCAGGTCACCCATCGCGGCGATAGGTGAATTCTGCGAGCGCGCCAGGGTTACAAACCCGGCAGGCAGGCTTTCGATCCGGTCCCCATGCGACATCCAGACTTTCAGAGTATCTGCCGGAAGCAAAGCATTGGGTTGTAATACCTCCACCTCAGCCGGTCCATATTCGCGTTCGCCGGAGGCGGATACTATCCCACCCAGAGCATGGGTCAGCGCCTGCATACCATAACAAATACCCAGGATCGGTAAGCCAGAGTGCAACACGTAATTGGGGATTTGCGGTGCCCCAGGCGCATAGACCGATGCCGGTCCACCCGACAGGATAAACCCTTTGGGGTTAATCGCGAAAACCTGCTCGCCGGGTGCATCCCAGGGGAATAATTCGCAATAAACATGCGCCTCACGCACACGCCGGGCGATAAGCTGGGCGTACTGGCTGCCAAAATCGAGGATGGCGATGCTATCCAATGAATTCATAGGTTCCATCAGGCGAATAAAATCTCATCGTCCACCATCGCAGTGATGCGCGCCAGGGATTCAACTGGAATATTCAAGGGGGTCAGTGCCTGTCGCCCGCCTTCGAATTCTTTCTCCACCAGCGTTCCCACGCCTACAATCATAGCGCCGGCAGTCTGCGCCAGCCGCACCAGACCCAGGATGGTAGCGCCGCTGGCCAGGAAATCATCGATGATCAATACCTTCTCACCTCCGGAAAGATACTCAGGTGAAACGATCAATTCCACCATTCGCCCTTTGGTGTGTGAAGGAGCGAGGGTAAGAAAAACCTGGTCCGGCATGGTGATCGGCTTGGTTTTGCGGGCATACACCACGGGTAATCCTAATTCGCGGGCGGTCATCAGCGCCGGGGCAATCCCGGATATTTCCGCCGTCAGCACCTTGGTTGCGCCAACCCCGCGAAAACGCCGGGCGAGTTCTTTGCCGCAAGCGGCCATCAGTTCAGGATCGACCTGGTGGTTGATGAATCCGTCCACCTTCAAAATGCCTCCCCCCAGATGTTTGCCCTCTGCCAATATACGTTGTTTCAATAGCTCCATAGGTGTTCCCTCCATCAGAATTGTACCAATCCCGGTGGAACTTGAAAGGACGAAAATCGATCTGTGTTAGAATCCATGGGTATTGCGAAAAATCTGCAAATAAGAAAATGTTTGCAACAGTCATTGCGTAGTAACCGGTTAAAGAGGTTAGTGAACACTCAACAAGAGACAATTATTTTAGCCTCTGGCTCCCCTCGCCGGCGCGAGTTGCTGAGGTTAACCGATATCCGTTTTCGAGTTTATTCAGCCGATGTGGATGAAACCCAGCTTCCAGATGAATCCCCGCTGGACTATGTAAAACGTATGGCAACAACCAAGGCGCGCCAGGCGGCGCGCCTGTTTCCGGGGCAAACCGTACTGGCGGCCGATACGATCGTGGTGGACGCCGGCGAGGTTTTGGGCAAACCTTCCAGCGCCAGAGAAGCTCAGGCAATATTACGCCGCTTATGTGGGCGCACCCATCAGGTGTACACTGCCATTGCGGTTGTTCAACCGCCGGAGGATCTGGTCATCGATGTCTGTCGCACGGACGTTCTCATGCGGAACTATTCCGATGCCGAAATTGAGGCGTATATCGCTTCCGGTGATCCTTTCGACAAAGCTGGCGCATATGCGATCCAGAATGGCGCTTTTCGCCCGGTTGAATTCCTTTCGGGTTGTTATGCAAATGTGGTTGGTTTGCCCCTGTGCCATTTAAGCCGTACCCTGCATCGGTTAAACTTGCCGCTTGCCGTGGATATCGCCGCACGTTGCCAGACTCACCTCGGGTATAATTGCCCGGTTTACCGGGAGATTCTCAGCCAACAGCAGGAAAAGCCCGGGTGAATGGTTTAAGGAACAGTATGAAAAGCACGCTTTCCAGGCTTTTATTAATCGTGATTATCCTCTCCCTGGTTACCGGCTGTTTTAACCAGGGGTTGACTCCGTCGGAGAACACCCAGACACCGGGCCCATCGCCTACCTTGCCCGGCCCGGAAGTACACGTCACCCCTGCACCGGACCCGGAATCCACCACACGCGCTTTTCTGGAAGCCTGGCAACAGGATGATTATGAAAGTATGTATGCTCTGCTATCCACGCTGAGCAAAGAAGCCATCCCTTATGAAAACTTTTCCCAGCGTTACCGCCAGGTCGCCAGCCAGGCCGCGCTTGAATCCATAAACTTCGACATTCTCTCCTCGCTCACCAACCCGCGCACCTCCCAGGTCGCTTACCGTGTGACCTTGCGCAGCGTTCTGGTTGGAGACATCACCCGCGATACCAAAATGAACCTTACCCTGGAAGAAGGCGGCTGGCGCGTCCAATGGGAAGACAGCCTGATTCTGCCCGAGCTGGCGGGAGGCAATACGCTGTGGATGGATCGGTATATCCCCTCGCGAGCGAATATCTACGATCGCGAGGGAGCACCTCTGGTAGCCCAGGCGGATGCTGTTTCTATTGGCCTGGATACCGGAGCGATCGAAACGGATAACCTGGGCGACCTGCTGGCGGTGATCTACCAGGCCTTTGGCAATCATCCCGGTTACCATCCCAATGTCCTCGAGCCCCAGGTGGAAAATTATCGCCAGTTTGGCTGGTATTTACCAATTGGCGAGATTTCCGCTGAGTCTTTCGCCCGTTACGAAGGTTCGCTCAGCCGTTATGACGGTGTTATTCTGCAATCCTATCGTTCGAGATTCTACTTCGATAATGGCGCCGCTCCCCATGTGGTCGGTTATGTGAGCGCCATCCAGGAAGATGAGCTGGAAAGTTTTTTACGCCAGGGGTACGCCCAGGACGAACGTGTCGGTCGCTCGGGTTTGGAGCGCTGGGGCGAGCCTTATCTGGCCGGAACGCGTGGCGGCGCTTTGTATGTCCTGGGACAGGATAATAAACCGGTAACCCGGTTGGGAGAACGCGATTCGGAAGTCGCGCAGTCCATCTATACTTCCCTGGATAAGAATCTGCAAATCGGCGCTCAGCGCGCCCTGGCGGGGTTTAATGGGGCGATTGTGGTGATGGAACGCGACACCGGCAGGGTTCTGGCTCTGGCGTCTTCGCCGGGGTTCGACCCGAATGCCTTTGAATATACCAACCCTAACAGCGGCGCACTGCTTCAGGAGTTATACAGCAACCCCAACGCCCCATTTCTCAACCGCGCTACACAGGGACAATACCCGTTAGGCTCAGTCTTCAAGATCATCACCATGGCGGCAGCCCTGGAATCCGGGGTGTATACGCCGGATACCGTGTATGAATGTGGCTATTTCTTCGAAGAATTGTCCGGGGTGCGCCTCCAGGACTGGACGTACGAACATTTTATGCGGGGAGACGAAACGCCTCCCTCCGGACCGCTCACCCTGGTCGAAGGGTTGATGCGCTCATGCAATCCTTACTTTTACCATATCGGGCTCGACCTGTATGCCTCCGGCATGGGTGGGAATGTCTCGGCGATGGCACGTGATTTTGGGCTGGGTAATTTGACCAATATCTACGGTCTGCCCTCCGAAGAAGAAAGCCCCGGCAATATCCCCGACCCCCGCGAAGCCTATGAAGCGGTGATCAACGCGATTGGACAGGGCGAGACACTGGTCACACCAGTGCAAGTCGCTACTTTTATTGCCGCTATCGGCAATGGAGGAACTTTTTACCGGCCAAATTTGATCGAACGGATTGAAGCGCCGGGTGAACCGCCAACCTATCAATTCGCTCCTGAAAAAACCGGTGAATTACCGGTCAGCCCGGAGACATTATTGGCCATCCAGGATGCAATGAAAGCCGTCGTCAACAATCGGCGGGGCACCGCTTATTTTGTACTGGGACCCTGGAGCTCTTCCAATCGAATTCCGGTCGCAGGGAAGACCGGCACCGCTGAAGACCCACCGCGTGATCCGCATGCCTGGTTTGCCGGCTACACCTTCGCCGAACGGGAAAACAAACCGGATGTGGTCGTGGTGGTGATCGCCGAAAATGCTGGTGAAGGTTCCGAGATTGCCGCGCCGATCTTTAAGGCCATGCTGGAAATTTACTTCAATGGTCAGCGGGCGACGCGTTTCCCCTGGGAATCATCGCTGGGTGTTCTGGCCACACCGGAACCGGAAGAAGGCGAAGACGGCGAAGTAGAGGCTACCCCAGAACCCTGATATGAGGGCAATAGACGGTCTGGTCATACGTACTCAATCCGGATTTTTCACCGTCCAGACCAATGCGGGCGAGCTGGTTTGCCAGTTGCGCGGTCGGTTGAAACGCGGCCCGCGCGAAGAAGATCTGGTAGCGATCGGGGACCGGGTAAAAGTCACCCGCGTGGAGACCGGGCGCGGTATGATCGAAACAGTGTTGCCGCGCAAGTCTGCCCTGGTGCGTAAAGCGCCTACCCCCCGCGGGGAGTATATGCAGGTGATCGTCGCCAACCCGGATCAGGCAGTTTTTGTCTTTGCCTGCGACCAACCGGTCCCGCGCCTGGGAATGCTGGATCGTTTGCTGGTCATCGCCGAAAAGCAGGGCATTCCACCGTTGATTGTGGCCAACAAGCTGGATCTGGTAGGAGAATCCAGGGCGCGGGATACCTTCGGCATTTATCAGGGTATCGGATACCCGGTCATTTATACCTCCGCTCGCAACCACATCGGGCTGGATGATTTTCGTTCACACCTGGAGGAGAAAATTTCCGTACTCAGCGGCCCCTCGGGTGTGGGAAAATCCAGCCTGCTGAATGCCATCAACCCGGGATTGGGACTGGCAGTTCGTGAAGTGAGCGAGGCGACTGCCAAAGGACGGCATACCACGGTGGTGAGGGAGCTTTTTCCATTTCCCGGTGGGGGTTACGTCGCCGATACGCCGGGCATCAAAGCTCTGGGCTTGTGGGATATTGAACCAGCCGAGCTGGACGGCTATTTTCCCGAGCTGCGCTCTCGCGTGGTGGCATGCGCCTACAACGATTGCACGCATATCCACGAGCCGGATTGTGCGATCC
>JAGUYX010000282.1 GCA_020061145.1 Anaerolineales bacterium
ACCCGCGGTTCAAGCAGGTAAAAACGAGTAAACACCCCCGCCAGCAAGATCAGGCTGAAGACAATCGCCTCCCAGCGAATGGAAAAGGATTGCAGTACTGGCATTTCGTGCCATTTCCGCGAGATTTCAGGTGGTATGGCTTGCCGGGTTGTTTGCATTAGGGCACCTGGAAATATTTGATCTGATGAGATCCTGGATCGCTTACCCAAACACCTTTTTCACCGGTGGCAGCGATACCAGCAGGTAGTGAAAACTGGTTTGCCTCACTCCCAAACTCTCCCCAGGTCTGAATGAATTCTCCCTCGAGGGTAAATTGTAGTACACGGAAACCTTCCGGATCGGTAAGATACACATATCCACCGTCAGAAACGGCAATATAGGGTTTGTTGTCCAGAGATTGTCCATACCAGCCATCGATCGGCCAGGTGTTTTCCTGAGTAAAAATATTCTCAGCAGTTTCGACGGCAACCACCACCCGCTGGTTCCAGGTGTCGGCGATGTATACACGCCCATCTGGAGCGACATCCACGCCGACCGGTTCGTTCAGGTTCAGATTGATTACACTTAATGGCTCGCCTGCATTCGTAAACATCACCACCCGTTTATTACCGGTATCGCTGACAAAAACTCTCCCACGGTCATCCACGCTGATTGCGCGGGGTCCCCAGAAAGCATCGGCTGTCTCGCCCTGCCCGAAATATCCCCAACTGGTGATAAACACGCCTTCAGCAGTGAATTTTTGGATCCGATTGTTCCAGGTATCGGCAACATAAACAAAACCATCCGGCCCAACCGCCACGTCCCAGGGCTCATTAAAGCTGCCGGCTACGGCCGTGCCGCTCAGGCTCGCCTCCGACCCGCTGTAACTTCCCCAGATGTGCAAAACCTCACCCGTGGGCGAAAGATGCTGGATACGGTGATTGTTGGTATCGGCAATATACAGGGAACCATCCGGGGCAATCGCCAGTCCTCGGGGTCCCTGGAAGGAACCGGGATCGCTGCCCATTCCGCCAAGGACAGTTTCGGCTGCCAGGCTGATTTTTCCTCCAGCATACGGGTCTTCTGGCAGGCTGACGCTGATCGGACTGCTGCCGCGATTCCATAGCATGGCGCTGATATCTTTACGCACATACATCCGCATGGAACGTGAAGGTTGCCAGTTTGCCAGGCGCATCTCCTGGCCGGTCAACTGGCCGAATGCGGTGTAATCCCGGTTCAGCCAGATATCCCACAAAGCACTACGCATCGCCGGGTCGGTTATTGCGCCGGTCAAGCGCTCCCAGGTCAGGTCGAAATAATCCTGTCGCGGCCACCACATGCGGATATATTGGTACTGGTAATAGGAGTCTCGCAACAGCGGTTCAACCCGATCCCAGTTCCGATCGCTGGCGAAAATGATGGGGTAATCCAGCAATTCTCGCGGTGCATCCGGGCCGTATACCCGGGTGTTGGTAAAATTCCGCAAATACCAGGTCAGCGGCCAGGCAGAGCCGGGGTCACCCTGACCATCCGAGTTGTCGAAGGCAATCCCAAGAGAGAGATCGCCATTAATGCGCTCGGAAAGCTCGGTCAGATCCTCAACCAGAATTTTGTTGGATGGCGCGGAATGTGCGTAAACCATAAATTCAGTTGCTTCGTCGTAACGAATGAAAGCCGCCTGCCAGGCAGCACGGGCAGTGAGAAGAGCCAGTATGGCAAACCCCGTCAATAACGCCAGGCGAGCAAATTCCCCTGGGTGCCAGTGCCTTAACAGGTAAAAAAGCACGCCGCCGCTGACCAAGGTAAAGATAATATATGCCACGATTCCAGGCATTTCCGGGGGTGCCAGAGGTATGCCAGTCGCCAGGCGTAAAACCAGGTCGAAAGTAGCTCGCAGGCTTCCGGTGAATAAGAATACCAGTAACAACACCCACAATCCGTTTTGCCGGAATAATCGTTTCCATTGGACGCTTTCGATCAATTGTCCCAGTCCCCAACCTGCCAACAGAATCAATGGCAGAGTGATATGCACCGTCAGCCAGGGCATTTTTTCACCGGCAATCGTATAGGCGGCCAGGCTGGTTACCGCCCAAAACCCAAAGAGGGCCAGAGCTGGTGCCTTCTGTGAACGGGTATGAGGGTTAAATGCGTGGTGCTCCGCCTGTTGCATTTGTTGCTCAACTCTATCCCCGGTGTCCTGACCATCCGGAATACTTTCTAGGGTCTCCGGATTTACCTTTACCAAGGGCATATTGCCTTCTACCGCAGGGATCTCTGCAGGCTCCCTGACTGGCAAACTGAAGAGACGACGAAAGCTAACAATTCCGGCTGTCAGGATTGCGCCTAACAAGGGTAAATACTCGTATAAAGGCACCTGCACGAGTAAATAATAGTACCAGGGTTGAGAGCCGCGCTCGACGGCCTGTTGATCCAGCCAGTAGCCTAACGAGCCAATCAGCCCGGTAAAGAAGCCAGCACCGTACGAAAACAGGGTGGTGTAAAACAAGGTGTAAATACCGTAAAACACCGCCATGGTTGTCAGAAAAACACGCCAGTTCCACCAGATTCCCAGCCCAATATTGATTATGACAATAGGGATTAACACCGCTGCCGTACGCAGCATCCCTTCGGTGCTATAGTCCAATGGGTTCCAACCCAGGTATTTCACCGGAATTGGGGTAAGCTGGGGCAACACTATCAAACCCAACAACATCGCCAGATGATAAGCGCGTTCCTGGCGGATGACCGGCAAACCCAAGCCACGTATAGCGCAGAAGATTGCCAGACCAATACTCAAAATGCCGAGAATTTCTGGAAACAGGGTGAAGAAAGATGGCAGCAGGCTGGCTTCAGCCTCCCCCTGCCTGGCGTTGATCACGCTTGCCAGCAATACCACCCCCAGCATAATCATCCCGCTCAAGATCGCCAGTAAAAACGGACGGTAATAGGCTGGTTTGCGCCAGTTCAGACTGGTAACGCGCTGCACCAGGAGCAGAGTCAGGAAGAATAGCGCCTGGGCGGTATAGATGAAAGCAGTTTCTTTGGCGGTGAAATGGAATGCAGTGGCGGCCGCCAGGTATACCAGGTACCGGGTTTCGCCCTTTTCCAGATAGCGTAGAATCGCCCACAGCGCAATCAGCCCAAACAGCACCACCAGGGACTCATTGCGCGCATAACGCCCGTAATAAAGCATAAAAGGCGAAATGATCATCAGGAAAGTGGTTACCAGGGTGCCCGTTTTCCCCAGGTAAGGGCGGAATTTCCATAAAAAAATGATGCCCAGAACGCTTGCCAGGGCATGAGGAATTCGCCCGGCCAGATCATTATCCCCAAACAATGTATAACTGAGCGCCATAAGGTGAAATTGTAGGGGACCATGGGTCAGGGGGGTATGCGTATAGCCGTTGCCACGATAAAACTGCCAGGAAAAATAGGTGTGCTGGGTTTCATCGTGACTCATCACCCGGACGCCTAAATCGTAAAAACGCGAGAAAATAGCCAGCATCACCAGAAGAGCAAAGATCACCACTTCCCAGGTAAGGTGCTTTTCTAGATATTGGCGAAAAATTAATTTGGGAGGCTCGTTGTTCAGTGGGGGGTTGAGACTCATAGTATTTTCGCGGGACTCATCCATCTGAGTATGCTTTACCGCTGGGTTAACACGAAATATCACTAAGAATCAAAGCTGTACCTTTGGTTAGCATGAATTATATTCAGTCTGCCAAGCACAGCCTGCCCAATTCTACTATACTGTTTTGTGAATGCCGGGGATTCGAGGGAGTCTATGAGGTGGTTGAGGTAACTCAGAATCGACGGATAAAAATCGGTGTAGCAGACAGCCAGATTCCTCCTCCTGATCGATGTGGTAATTTTCGTGTTTTAAACGATCGCTTTGCTTACCTGACGCCAGGTAATGCCTTTTCGTACCCTCAGTTTGTATTCCTTGACTATTTGCTTTCTCCCTTAAGGAGATTACCTGCGCCGGTCGCCCTTCTTTGGTCGCCTTGGGGATAGTGCCGGGCGTGGGGGACGGGAAGGTTTCTTTTTTCCCTTTAAATCAGCCACCTCATCCGCTGTCAGCGATCGCCATTCACCAGGTTTGAGCGCTCCCAGCCATAAACTACCCATTCGAACTCGAATGATCTTGACCACCGGTAAACCGAGTTGCGCTCCGGTTTCACGAATCTGTCGTTTACGTCCCTCTTTCAAGATAATTCGTAACCAGGCACCCTTACCTGATAGCGACTCAATCCGCACCTGGGCCGGTTCCGTACGATACCCATCCTCCAGCACAACCCCGCGACGCCAGGTTTCAAGCTGCATATCATCCGGTTTCCGCGCCACGAGCACTTTGTATTCCTTTTCGTGTCCATACCGCGGGTGCGTCAGCCGGTTGGCAAGTTCGCCATCGTTGGTTAGCAGCACCAGGCCTTCGCTCTCATAATCCAGCCGGCCGACCGGGAAAACCCGTTCGCTTACCTGAATCAGATCCATTACCGTTTTTCTCGCGTCTGGGGTAGTTACTGTGGAGAGCACAAAGCGTGGTTTATACAGGGCATAATACACTAATGGCTCGGGCATCTTTAGCGGTATGGTGTCCACCGCGATTTTATCGACCAGTGGGTCCGCTTTGGCGCCCAGGGTAGCGCGCATTCCATTTACCGTAACACGCCCTGCCTCGATCAATTGCTCACAACTTCGGCGGGAGCCATAACCGGCTTGCGCCAGAATCTTTTGAACACGTTCTGCAGGCATTTTTTCTTTAATCCTTCAACATTGACAGCTCGTCTGGGTCAGGTTCCCCGTTTTGTGTGCTTTCAAGAGACAGAGGCGGCAATTCTTCCAAAGAACCCAGTCCGAAATGCTGGAGAAAATCCGCCGTAGTTATGTACAAAATGGGTCTACCCGGTCCTTCCGCACGCCCGGCTTCCTCGATCAATCCCTTGTTTAATAAGCTCCTTAATACCCCATCGCTATTCACGCCACGAATATTATCGATCTGCGGGCGAGTGACAGGTTGCTGGTAGGCAATGATCGCCAGTGTTTCGAGCGCTGCCTTACTCAGGCGACTGGTGGCATCCAGGCCGAGAAAAAGCTCCACTTCTTCAGAAACTTCAGGCGCGGTGATCAACTGGTATCTACCCTGATGATTGGAAAGTCGTATCCCTCTGGGCTGCAATTCTAAATTCAATAAAGTCAAGTTTTGCTCCACCTGCTGAATGGGTAACTGCACCGCTGCAGCAAGCTGTTGGGCAGAGACGGGCTCGGAGGCGACAAATAACAATGCTTCCAGCCGTGCGGTAAGAGAAGGGGGGGGTATTTCGACAGGTTCTACCATGCTATAATTCACATTCGAATACGACCCTTGAAGGATTAGAAAAAGAGTATTCCACTGGTCGTAAGTCCTTTACGGTTAGATAATTTGGAGAACCGGATTTGAAACCTCTTTCCTTTCCCCGATTGTTTTTTTGGTTATTGCCGTTGATATTCGCCGGGATTGCCTGTAACTTTCCTGGTTCAAATTCGGATACCGCCAACCAGGCAACCCTGCCTTCTGCTCAGCCCGAAGTTACTTCCCCGTCAACTGAGAACGACCCACCCGGTCAGATTCTCTTCCGGATTTCCGAACAGGAATTGACTGAGCTGGTAATCGAGAAGCTAAACAGCCAGGCTGAACCTTTACTGACAGAGCCACAGGTCAGTCTGAGGGATGGTCAGGTGGTGGTCACTGGTAAGGTTCAACAGGCCGGCTTAAGTCTATCAGCCAGGATGGTTCTGATCCCGTATCTGGACGAATCCGGGGTACCCTACCTGGAGGTTGATTCCATGACGTTGGGACCCATCCCGGTACCTCAGGAATTTCAAGACCAGCTCAGCCAGGCTATGAATTCTGCTTTGATCCAGTACTTCGAACAAACAGTGGGTAACGCGCGCCTGGACTCGATCACCATCAGTGACGGTGAAATGATCATCACCGGGCGTTAATCTTACAGCAACATGAGATTATACCATCCTGCTTCGTCGCACCCGGATGCTCCATCTATCTCCATGTTTACCCATGGGTTCAATTTGATTCTTCCCGGTTCGCGTTTATTCTTCCTGCTTTTCTCGATGGCGATATTGCTAATAGCCTGCGCGCCACAAAAAGCGCCACAGGTAGAAATTCAGGTGAAGATAGAGACAGCCGGGGAGAGTTATTCGGTTACCCTGCCGTTGGGGAGTACCGTAGAACAGGCGATTTTAGCCAGCGATCTGGAACTGGGGGATCTTGATCGAACAGATCCCCCTTTATACACCGTGTTGACCGATGGTTCTACCGTGCAAGTGATCCGTGTAGAAGAAGAATTCGAAATCGAAGAGGTGATTATCCCCTACGAATCGCGAACCATCCGCAATGAAGCCCTGACCGAAGGTGAAAGACGCCTGGTCCAGGCAGGTGTAAACGGCATCCAGGAAATCACTTACCGCAGAGTTTATGAAGATAACCAGGAAATCTCACGAAATATTGTCAAATCGGTCATTCTCCAGGAGGCTGTGCCTGAAATCGTGATGATTGGCTCTCAGAGCCCGTTTGCGCCCGTCGAATTTCCGGGAAGCATCGTTTACCTGGCCGGTGGAAATGCGTGGGTGCTGTCTGGTGAGAGTGGTGAACGTACCCCATTAATTACCAGTGGAGACCTGGATGGGCGTGTTTTTTCGCTTTCGCCCGATGGAGAGTGGCTTTTATTCACGCGCCGCGGGGAAGAAGACACCATCAACACCCTGTGGGTCACCCAGTTGAATGAACCCTACCTTGAGGTCGATCTGAACGTGGAAAATGTTGTGCATTTTGCAGATTGGATCCCGGATGCGCAACTTCAGGTCGCTTATTCCACGGTTGAACCCCGGGAAATTGCCCCGGGTTGGCAGGCCAATAATGACTTGTATCGGATCAGCTTCAGCTCTACCGGTTGGGTATCGGATCCTGAGCTGGTTGTCGATGCCAATGCCGGCGGTGTGTATGGCTGGTGGGGCACGACCTATGCCTATTCCGTGAATGGATCTCGACTGGCCTTTGCCCGACCGGATGGTGTCGGCCTGGTCGATTTAGAAACCGGAGAGCTACAAAAAATCCATGACGCCATTCCCTTGCAGACGTTTGGGGATTGGGCCTGGGTGCCGGGGGTAAGCTGGTCTCCTGATGAAAGTGTTTTGTTTTCCGTCGACCATATACCCCAAACCGGCAATGGGAATCCCGAGACTTCCCAGGTATTTGACGTGCTGGCGATCCCCCTTGAACTCCAAACCGCCATTCATCTTGTTTCACAATCAGGCATGTTCGCTTACCCGGTTCCTTCGCCTTTTATGCTCGGTGAAACCGAACCGGGAGCCTATCAAATAGCCTATTTACAGGCGATTTTTCCCATACAATCGGAGACCAGCCAGTACCTGTTGATGGTGATGGATCGCGATGGTTCAAACCGCCGCCAGTTATTTCCGGAAACAGGCGCCATCGGTCTGGAACCACAGAAACTGGTCTGGGCGCCTTCGTCAACGGATGGGGAGTTGGAATATCATCTGGCTTTTCTTTATCAGGGCAATTTGTGGCTGTTGAACACTCTCACCGGGGATGCTCGCCAGCTTACCGGTGATGGTTTGATCAGCCGCATTGATTGGAAATAGAATTTCAATGAAAATAGCTTCAGCCGAAGGTTAAAATTGGGCAAAACGGAGGAAAAATGCAAATCTTAATTCCCACTGATGTGGAGGAAAAATGCGTATCTTGATCACCGGCGCTGCCGGGTTTTTAGGTTCCCATCTTTGCGATAAATTTATCGCTGAGGGGCATGCGGTAATCGGGATGGACAATTTCGTCACCGGAAACCCGCAAAACATTGCCCACCTGGCCGGCAACCCTTTATTTTCGTTTATTCGCCATGATGTTTCTAATTTTATTTTTGTACCCAGGCCGGTTGATGCAGTGTTACATTTTGCCTCTCCGGCAAGCCCAAACAGCGCCTCCCCCTATGGTTATTTGAATCTGCCCATCCAGACGATGAAAGCCGGCGCATTAGGCACCCACAATACTCTTGGAGTTGCCCGGGCGCATAAAGCCCGGTTTTTGCTGGCTTCAACCAGTGAAATTTATGGCGATCCACAGGAGCACCCCCAAACGGAATCGTATTGGGGTCATGTCAATCCTATCGGTCCTCGTTCGGTCTACGATGAAGCCAAACGCTTTGCCGAAGCGCTGACCATGGCTTATCACCGCACACATGGAATTGATACCCGTATAGTACGGATTTTTAATACCTATGGCCCACGCATGCATATCGATGACGGGCGTGTGGTGCCCAATTTCCTCAAGCAGGCTTTGTGTGGGGAAGCGCTCACGGTTTATGGAGATGGCACACAGACGCGCAGCTTTACCTACGTGGATGACTTAATCGATGGGATTTACCGATTGCTTTTTTCGGCGTACACTGAGCCGGTTAATATTGGCAATGACACTGAAACTTCTATCCTCGAGTTTGCCGAAACAATAAACCGCCTGACAGATAATCGTTCCGGAATTACCTTCCAGCCTGCCAAACGGATCGAGGGTGATCCTCAGCGTCGACGCCCAGATATCACCCGTGCATGCGAGGTGTTAAATTGGTCGCCATCCACCACCCTGGAAAATGGAATTATCAAAACCATTCCTTATTTCAAAGAAAAACTGGGGGTTTCATGATCCTGATCTATAATTCCCGCGAACGTGGTCGTTTCATGCGCTTTGCCATGGTTGGAGTGATTGGCGCAATTGTTGACTTTGGTGTG
Organism: Anaerolineales bacterium; assembly: GCA_020061145.1. Classification (GTDB taxonomy): domain Bacteria; phylum Chloroflexota; class Anaerolineae; order Anaerolineales; family DRKV01; genus JAGUYX01. Next base: position 8,779 of record JAGUYX010000282.1, read on the forward strand.
ATGAATTTGTTGGTTAATTTATTTTCTGTCCCGTTTATCATCGCGGGCACAATCTCGTTTATCTGTGCTCTACTGTCGAATTTCACCTGGAATCGATACTGGACTTATCCTGATTCACGCTCCAAGCAAATTCAAAACCAGATTATCCAATTTATTATTGTAAGCGTCATCGGATTGGTGATCCGTGTGCCGGTATTGGCATTATTGGAGCCGCCTTTTACACTGTTGGTGCGGGACCTGGCTTCTGGTTTTGGACAGTCGTCGATCGACCCGGTGTTTATTGCGCATAACCTTACCCTGGCGGTGGCAGTTCTGATCGTCATGTTCTGGAATTTTTTCGCCAATCGATACTGGACATACAGTGACGTTGATTGAAACCTATTATGGGAGAAATGCACCCTGGTAAACCTGTCAGCGCCTCGCGGATAACAATTTCTCAGTTGATGCAACCCGAACATGCCAATAACCTCGGTAATGTTCATGGTGGCCATATCATGAAACTGGTTGATGAAGCTGGCGCGTTAGCTTGCATGCGTCATGCCCAGCAAAGGGTGGTGACTGTCGCGCTCGATCAGATGACTTTTCGCCAGCCCATCCGTCTGGGAGACCTGGTGACTCTGACTGCAGAGGTATCTTATATCGGACGAACCTCCATGGAAGCCGAAGTACACGTCGAAGCGGAAAACCCCATTACCGGGATACGCACCTTTACCAACAATGCCTATCTGGTTTACGTGGCGCTGGATGCGGAAGGTAAACCAGTTGAAGTGCCGCCTTTGATCCCAGAAACGGAATATCAGCGCCAGCGCATGGCGGAAGGAAAAGCACGGCAGGAATATCGCCTGGCGCAATCGCGTCGTCACCAACCCTGACAAAATGAAGGGTAGAATAAAGCCTGATGGACGAAGAACTTTCTGAAGGTTTAGTCAACCCGGTTCAAGAACCCGCACCTCCACGCTCGCTGAAGGAATTGATCGATCGGGTTACGGGACGCGGCCTGCCAGCAGTGATTGAAGCGGGGGACGCTGGCCTGGCGGAAGTGTTACCTTTTCCATTTATGGCTCTCGTTGGGCAACTGGAAATGAAAGTAGCCTTGATGTTAACCCTGATCAACCCGGCAGTGGGAGGCGTTTTGCTGATCGGCCCTCGCGGAACAGGGAAGACAACCGCGGTTCGCAGCCTGGTGGACCTGCTGCCCGAAGTGCCGCGTAGCCTGTGTCACTATGGTTGTATGCCTGAAGATATCGAACTGGATGGGATGGATGCAGTCTGCCCGGATTGTGCCCAAAAATACGCACGTGGAGAAGCTTTGGCGCGTATGGATCGGACACGGATGGTGGAATTACCCTTAAATGCCACGCTTACCGATCTTGTGGGTGGTATCGATGAGCGGGCAGTGCTCCATGATCGGATGCGTTTAAGACGGGGGATTCTGGCGCATGCCGATCAAAATGTGCTTTATATCGATGAGGTTAATTTGCTCGGAGATGAACTGGTAGATGCTATTCTGGATGCCGCCGCCCAGGGTATCTATACAGTTCGCAGGGGTATGCTGGCGGCAACTTATCGAGCCAGATTCGTCCTGTTTGGTTCCATGAACCCGGAAGAAGGGCGTTTACGCCCCCAGATCATGGATCGTTTTGGCTTGCGATTGATTGTGCGTGGATTGCAGAATCCGGACGATAGATATGAAGCTTACCAGCGTTCAATTGCTTACCGGCGTAACCCACGCCTGTTGATCTCTCAATATGCTCGTGAAACCCAAATTGCCAGGGAAGATATTCAAAACGCCCGCGATAACCTGCCTTTCACCACGATTCCTCCGCAGGTTTCCCGTTTGGGGCTGGATCTGATTCAAAAGTTGGGGATTGACTCCTTACGCGCTGAGATCAGCCTGTTCGAAGCCGCCCGGGCGTATGCCGTGGCGGATGGCAGGTTAGAGGTAAACCCGAACGATTTGCGCCAGGTCGCGCCTCTTGCATTAAGATTACGACGTTCCCAATTTATGCAGGATTTTTTTGCAGAGCGGCAGCTGGAAGAAGAGGAAATTTCAAATACAATAGAGGCTGTTTATCAACGTGGTTAAGACAGACCTCCCGGTCATGTTTTCTCAAATGAAGGAGATAAAATATGGGCTTTTTCCGGCGCAAACCAAAAATCGAAGAAGAGACCCCACCAGATCCCTCCACCTTGCCGGCAGAAACCCCCGCGGATTTCTTTAATCGCGGGATGTTTTTTTATTCACATCATCAGTATGACCGGGCTATTCAGGATTTTAATGCTGCCTTACGAGATAATCCGGATCTAATCGATCCAGTCTACGGTTTGGGGCTGGTCTATAAAGCTCAGCAAAAATACCCGGAAGCCATCCAGACTTTTACCCGTGTACTCGAGCTTTTAGAAAAAGGAAAAATGGATGACAATCCAGACCGTCGTTTGATGCTTACCCGAATATCAAAATCCCATATTCAGAGTCTCGAGCAAATGCTGATGGGAGATAGCCAGTGAATCATCGCTCCCGGATGGAGGCCTGCCTTGGGGGTGAAACGCTCGACCGCCCACCAGTAGCCTTGTGGCGGCATTTTCCGGTGGATGATCAAAATCCCGGAAATCTGGCAGCCGCGACAGTCGATTTCCAGTCTCAATATGATTTCGATTTTGTCAAAGTGACGCCGGCTTCATCATTTTGTCTCAAAGACTGGGGTGTGGAAGATACCTGGGAAGGTAATAACGAAGGAACGCGGGTTTATCAGCGACGAGTCATCCATCAGCCGGATGACTGGTTAAATCTTAAGCCGCTTGACCCACGGCAAGGCTGGTTGGGTGCCCAAATCGAATGTCTGAAGATGATCAAATCCAGCCTGCCGGATACGCCAATCATCCAAACAGTTTTTAGTCCCCTCGCGCAGGCAAAAAACCTTGCCGGTGGAAATCTCCTTCTGGTCCACATGCGCCAGCATCCTGAGGCCGTACAGCAAGGGTTAAAAACCATTACCGAGACAACACGGCGCTTTGTTGAAGAGGTGATGAACATCGGTGTGGATGGGATCTTTTATGCGGTGCAACATGGGAGTTATGCCCTATTGTCCCGAGAGGAATATATTACCTTTGGGCGTGCCACCGATCTGGAAATTATCGAGGCGGCTTCCGGTGGGTGGCTGAACCTGCTCCATCTCCATGGCACGGATATTATGTTCGAGCTTTTCCTGAATTATCCAGTCGAAATCCTGAACTGGCATGATCGGGAAACCCCGCCCTCCCTCGCCGAAGCCCTAGTACAATTTGGCGGTGCAGTCTGTGGCGGTTTACGTCAATGGGAAACGATGGTGATGGGTGACCCCGGCCGCGTAAAAACAGAGGCCCTGGCAGCCATAAAGGAAACACGTGGACAACGTTTTATCCTGGGAACAGGATGTGTCACCCCCATTGTGACCCCACGCGCCAATATTCTTGCAGCTCGCCAAGCGGTTGAATATTAAACCCATGCCGGGCGGTTTACGCGTGATTCGCGGGAAAGCAAAGGGGATGAGACTCCGGTCGGTACCGGGTGACACCACCCGTCCCATCACCGACCGGGTAAAAGAAGCCTTATTTAATATTATCGGCCCGGATATTTTTCAGGCAACTTTTCTGGATCTATTTGCCGGCACGGGTAGTGTAGGTATCGAAGCGCTCAGCCTGGGAGCCAGGTTTGTGCGTTTTGTGGAGTTCAACCGGTTAGCATACGACACCATCAAAGCCAATCTTGCGCATACTCACCTTGAAGTCGGAGCAGAAGTTTTGCGTGGAGATGCTTTTACTTTGCTTGAACGTCCGCCGGATATCGCCTTTGATTACGTTTATATTGCCCCACCCCAATACAAAGGCATCTGGAAGCGCGCCTTAATTGCCTTGGATGCCCGACCAGACTGGTTGGAGGAGGATGCCTGGGTCATTGTCCAGATTCACCCCAAAGAAGAAGAGACCCTGGATTTGATTTACCTAAAAGAGTTCGACCGTCGGGTTTATGGCAGTACCTTATTGTTGTTTTTCCAGCCAGAGGTTGTAAGTTAATCAATACAAAAATCCCCCGTCTGGAGAGGGGGATTTTTATGTTCTAAATTTGACCGAAATCAACCTTTCAGGAAATCTTCGACCGCAGACTTACTGATCCGATACGCTGCCCCGATTTTGCGTGCCTTCAGGTCTCCGCTTTCAATGGCTGCGACCACGTCTTCCTCGGATACGCGCAGGACTTTTGCAGCTTCTGCAGGAGTCATAACTTCGGGCATGGCCGCCTCACCTGCCCCGGATTGTTGGGCGGCTGCTCCGCCACCGACCTGGCCGGCAAGAGTCTGGCTGAGCACGTTTCCAATTCCCATCCCTGCGCCGATTCCGGCAGTCAGGCCTGCGCCGCCGCTCGGATTTTGGGCGGCATCCCGCATTGCATCCGCTGCCTGGAGCTGGGTGTAAGTGGACAGATCCAGCAAACCCCGCGAGCGTAATTCTTCGATAGAACGCTCCGAAGGTTGCAGGCTGCCGATATAAAAACTCTTCAAGGTTATACCTAAAGCGAGGAAATCATCCTGAGCTTTGGAGCGAATGGCCGCGCCTAATTCCTCCGTCATGCTCAACAGGTCGGGGATGGTGTTGAACTTGATTTCAGTTATCACATCCTGCAACTTGGAGAGCAGCACGGTGCGGAAACGGTCTTCAACATCCCGGGTGCGATAAACACCTTGCGCCCCAACCACCTGTGTCACAAATTGCTGTGGATCGGATACCTGGAAACTATAGGTGCCAAACCCCTGAACCAGGGCAACGCCTAACCCCATACCCGGTGTCATGATGACAATTGGTTGAGGCGTACCCCATTTACGATCAACAAATTCACGCACCGAAACAAAATACACTTCTGCAGTGAACGGTGAACGGTCATTGAACGCCCGTCCAATGTAATCGATCAACAGCGGCACATTGGCTGTGGTAATGGTATGGCGGCCCGGGCCAAAGACATCCAACGCCCGACCATCTCGCGCAAAGATGGCGCGTTGGGATTCGCGAACGATCACCTGCGAACCGATGCGAAAATCGCCCGCACCGGTTTCCGGAAATCGTCGAACGATTTCATCCGCCATTTCACTGGCATATTCAATAACATCAAAAATTCTTGCCATATTAGCCTCCTCCAGGACAGGCTAGGGATTATTGGGCAGGGGTTTCGCCCAGAATGACTTCTTTACGCCGATCGTAAACTTCAATTGCCTCACGGGTCAAACTGACCAGGTTACGGATGGCTGCAGGTAAACCATCAGAACCGATGGATGCGTTTACGTTATCAAGGGCGGTATTCAGGCTATCGCTGTACTGCAATAAAGCCAAATCGAATTGATAAAGCCGCTGCAGTTCTTCTGTATTGACGTCGACAGCATCGAACAGACCTGCATACCCATATGTGGCATGCCGAATTCGGTCCGCAAATGTGCGGGTTTTTATCGCCGCTTCTTCCAGGGCGCCCACATTTTTGAGATCACCTTGAGCGACCAAATCCCTTTGGGTGGAGGAGAGCCGTTGGTAGATCTCCTCAAAGCGTTGGGCTACATTTTCTCGCAGCAATTTATCCGCGTCTCGCCGGTTCTGCCGCTCGAAATATCCTTTGAAGCCGGGAATATAACTCAGAATTTTCTGAATGGGATCCCGATCTGAAAGTACCTTATCCAAGATGTCGCTCATGGGTGCCTCCTCGATTATGGCAAAGATCATTCTTAATTTTCTGATGGTCCCATTATAGCCCACGAATCAATCGTGGGTAATAAGTGCATGCTTTCACAAAACAGGATTGAACCGGCAAACTTGATTACCATACCTGTCTTGTACTATAATTTTTGTAAATAACATCCGGTTTTTTAGTTTTGCTCTGTTAAAGTCTACGCAAAATAAAAGTGAGGGTTGCAAATGAACACACAGAGTATTCAAAATTTGGTTCAGGTGGTTAATGGCGCGGTAAAGTTCGAAAATGGCAGGCTAAAAGTCACCTCAGCCTCTCGATTGAGGGAACAAATCTATCAATGGGTTGAAATCGCAGCTCTGGGCAGTGGGCAGGAGCAGGCAACTGCTCGTTATCTGACCCGCCTGGCTGCCCTGGAATTGCAGATTTTCCCGGCTTCCATACATGACCTGTATCTGGCGCGAGGCAAGGAACAAATTCGTCCTACCTTTACCACGCCAGCCATGAATTTACGCGCCTTACCCTTTTTGGCTGCGCGGGCTGTGTTTCGGGTAGCGGATCGCCTTCAAGCAGGGGCGTTTATCTTCGAAATTGCTCGTTCGGAAATGGGGTATACCGATCAAAAACCTTCTGAGTATGCCACCCATGTTCTTGCCGCGGCGATTGCAGAGGGATATCAAGGCCCGGTGTTTATCCAGGGAGATCATTTTCAGGTCTCAGCAAAACGTTATACTACCGATCCCGAAGCGGAATTGCAGGCTGTTAAAGAATTAACCGTTGAAGCGATTGAAGCAGGTTTCTTCAATATTGATATAGACACATCCACACTGGTGGACTTGAGTAAGCCCACCGTTCCCGAACAACAGGCTGTAAACGCCAGCCTCACTGCCATGTTTACTGCTTTGATCCGTCAGCGCCAGCCTGATGGCATTACTATATCCGTCGGTGGTGAGATTGGTGAGGTCGGTGGGACGAACTCCACTGAAGAAGAATTGCGGGCATATATTGACAGCTATCAACACGAACTGGCACGCCAATCACCGGGAGCCGTTGGTTTGAGCAAAATCAGCATCCAGACGGGCACCTCCCACGGAGGGGTTGTCCTGCCGGATGGGTCGATTGCCCGGGTATCGGTGGACTTTGAGACCCTGCTGCGCCTTAGCCGGATTGCTCGCCAGGAATATGGTATGGGTGGAGCCGTGCAACATGGCGCCTCCACCTTGCCAGAATCAGCGTTTAACAAGTTTGTGGAATCCGAAGCTATCGAAGTTCACCTGGCAACGAACTTCCAGAATATTTTATACAATCACCTTCCGGTGGATTTACGCGATGAGATGTACGCATATCTGGATCGAAATCACAGTCATGAGCGGAAAGCAGATCAGACAGATGAGCAGTTTTATTACAAAACTCGAAAGCAAGCCCTGGGACCATTTAAACGCGAATTGATGCATATGCCTGAGCAGGTACTGGATAGCATTGCTTCTGCCTGGGAAAAGCAATTTATTGGATTGTTCGAGCGTCTGGGGGTTGCCGATACTCGCCGTTATATCGACGAATTCATTTTACCGGTCCATGTACAGCCAAAACTGTCAAACTACCTGGACTCAGGAGAAACAACTGAGGAAGTAAGTGATCTGGCAGATTAAAACATTTCTGCGCCAGGGTAGAGAAATTTCCGCGTTTTTTTGGGCAACTTTACGTATAACTGGATAAGAACGATTAATCACTGGAGGTAACCATGTCTGCCAATCCCCAAAAACGGACTCCCTGGTTTTTATGGCCTTTCGTTGCTCTATGGAATTTACTGACCTGGATTCTGGGACTGACGGGTCGATTGATTGCTGCGGTGCTTGGTCTGGTTTTGATGATTCTGGGCGTCATATTGACCGTAACCGTCGTGGGCGCTCCTCTGGGTATCCCCCTGGCGATTTTCGGATTACTCTTGATGATCCGTAGCATTTATTGAGACAGCGAAAAAAGACCGGTGTATAAGACCGGTCTTTTATTTCTTTACTGCGATTTCATCCCAATTGCTCTTGAATTTTCTTAACTCTGGGAAGGGGAACGGGTTTAGTCTTGGCTTCTTTACGGATAAATTCCTTCAGTTTTTTCGCATGGACAGCCGGTAAAGGCGCTTCGGGGTGTTCTTCGATATCTGCGTTTTCATTCGTTAAAACCAGGACAGCTGAGACGGGCAGATTGTTCACTTCGTTCAATTGTCGCTGAAGGTATTTATACATTTCATCGATCTCAGCCGGGGCTTCCAGATCCGGGCGTCCCAACCCTTCCTGGGCGAATATTTTCAAATACGCCTGGAGAATTCCACCTCCTTTTTGGTGCCAACGCCCTTTTTCGAAAACAAATTTCCCACGTTGATGCCGGGGAATTAACACCCATATCCCCGCCGGACCGACCAGCAGGTGAGAAGTGGGTGTACTGTAATGATATAGAGTATAGTTAGCATCCAGACCTTTCAAGGCTGCATCCAGATGCTCATCCGGTCTGGGGCGTCTGCCCCAGCGATTGCTAAAATAAATCCCGATCTGTGAAAAGGTAAATCCGACCAGCAGGGCTACCATCGACCAGACGAACAAATCTGTCCGGCTGAAACTGATGATCATCCCGACTACCAGAACAGCAAGACCCGCCAGACTGGTAATCTGGCCTACCCGGGCATTACGTTTAATCAATTTTTCGTTAGTGACAATTTGCATGAATTTTTCCTATGGGGTGTCGGTATATCTTTTCAGGATTACACAGGCGTTTTGCCCTCCCAGGCCAAACGAATTGGACAAGGCATATTGAATGATCATTTCGCGCGCTGTATTCGGCGTGTAATCCAGGTCGCATTCGGGATCCGGTGTTTCATAATTGATCGTCGGTGGAATGATTCCCTGGTGAATAGCCAGCGCGCAGACGATGGTCTCCAATGCTCCGGCAGCACCCATCGGATGTCCGATCATTGACTTTGTCGAGCTGATCGCCAGACGGTAGGCGTGTTCTCCAAATACCTGTTTGATGGCGAAGGTTTCTCCCGGGTCGTTCAGCGGAGTAGAAGTGCCATGGGCATTAATATAATCAATCTGTTCGGGTGAAATGCCGGCGTCTTGTAATGCCCAGTTCATCGCCCGAATCGGCCCGGACGAATTGGGGTGAGGGGCGGCAACGTGGTAAGCATCTGAGGAGCTGGCATGCCCTAATACTTCTGCATATATCCGGGCGCCACGTGCCAGCGCATGCTCGAGACTTTCCAAAACCAGTGCGCCAGAGCCTTCTGAGAAAACAAAACCTTCGCGGTGGGCGTCGAATGGGCGCGAAGCGCGCTCCGGTTGATCGTTAAAACTGGTTGGCAAAGCCCGCATAGCAGAAAAACCTGCGATGGCATACTCCTGGATCAGCGCTTCTGTACCCCCGACGATTACCACATCTGCTGCGTTCCGCCGGATCAGTTCGGTGCCTTCACCCACTGCCTGTGTCCCTGTGGCGCAGGCGGTGGTGATGGTCGAGCTTGGTCCCAACACCTGAAAACGTTCGGTAATCAAGAAGGCGGGCAAATTAGGGATAGAGGCAGGCAGCATAAATGGATTGGCTCGCGCCGCTCCATTAGAGCGGATATGTTGAATTCCCTCGTCTGCGCGATCGAGACCGCCCATCGCTGTACCAAAAACCACCGCAGATCTTTCTGGATCGGGCATGTAGCCGTTGTATCCCGCATTTTTCATTGCTTGAGTGGCAGCGCCAAGCGCCATTTGAGCGCAGCGAGAAGCACGTCGTGCTTCCTTACGCTCCATGTAATCTTCCGGATCAAAATCAGGGACTTCACCTGCGATCTGGCAGGGTAAATCGCTGGCATCGAATTGGGTGATGCGCCGGATGCCTGAGCGTCCGGCAAGCAATCCTTCCCAATAGGAATCTAAACTTGAGCCCAGGGGAGAGATCGCTCCCAGGCCAGTTATCACGACACGTCGTTCCTTCATCCTTTTTCCTCTACCTTATCTACTTCTAACCTGCTTTGTATTGCTTCACGTAAAGCAACCAATAAGTTCGCGGCTACCGCATTTCGGGCGACTCCAATGGCATTTACCAGGGCGCGCGCATCGGATCTGCCATGTCCGACAAAAACCAACCCATTAACTCCTAAGAGCGGTGCAGCGCCGACCTCTGCCGGATCCAGCATTTTTCGAATTTTCGTAAATGCTGGTTTGACCAGCATACCTCCCAGCTTGGTGCGTGTGCTGGTCATAATTTCTTCGCGGAGGATTTCGGTAATCAAACTGGCGACGGCTTCGCTGGATTTTAACAGGATATTGCCTGTAAATCCGTCCATGACCACAACATGCGCTTCTCCGGCGAATAATTCTTTACCTTCTACGTTGCCAATGAAGTTCAGATTGCTGGTTTCCATTAAGGGGTAGGTTTCTTTGATTAATGTGTTTCCTTTTCCGGCTTCTTCTCCGTTCGACAACAGACCAACCCGAGGGTTAATCACCCCCAGTACTTTTTCGGCATAAACTGAGCCCATCTGGGCAAACTGGAGCAAGTATTCCGGTTTGCAATCTACATTGGCGCCGATATCGAGCACGACCGCGTGTCCGGTGCGCACCGGGAATAAGGCTGTCAGCGCAGGCCGCTTGACCCCGCGAATTCTCCCCAGGCGGAAAAGGGCTGTCGCCATGGCTCCACCGGTATTTCCGGCTGTGACAAAGGCATCTGCTTCACCTGTCCGTAACAGTTCGATGCCCACCGCCATAGAAGTTCCCGTTTTCCGCCGGGCGTTTTCTGCGGGTTTATCATCCATTTCAAATACCTCGGGTGCATGCACAACCCGGACCGCCGAGGTATTTCCCTCCATCGCTGCCAGACGCGGAGATATCAACTCCTCGTTGCCCACAAGGAAAATTTCTTCCCCATATAGAGCCGCAGCCTGGACGGCAGCTTGAATTTCTGGCTCAGGGTGGGTATCACTACCCATCGCATCCAGCACGATACGCATCATGTTCTCCTGGTTTGAATGTCTGGTGGTGATCGATGTGTCAGAAAGTGCTCGACTTGACAGGAATGCGTAGCCGATTATAATACCAAAGACTTTGCGCTGGTGCTGGAATTGGCAGACAGGCATGGTTGAGGGCCATGTGCCGCAAGGCGTGTGGGTTCAACTCCCACCCAGCGCACCTGTTCAAACGAAGGTAATGCCGCTTCCTCCTGGGAGCGGCATTTATTTTTAACTCACAACATGAGCTGGCGAGAATCCCCAGGGGGAAATCTAGCCAGCTCAGACAGGTGGGCGGAAAATGTCAGTTTGCGTATATCAATGTGCCTATGGCAAAAATGGTGAAAGTGTTGGCAGTGACGCTGGCTTTGCCAGAGAGATCATCCTGCTTATTCTCGAGCCAATCCCATTCCTGGTAAATTTCGTTCGTGCCATCGTTGTCTTTATCTTGGATGACATCGATATAGTCATACTCATCGCCGTAGTTATACGCCGGCTGTAGAACAGATCGAGCGGCACGGCTTCGCCTTCTGCCACAGTGGTGTTATCGCCGGTTTCATAAACCACGAAGAACATGGATGGGCCGCGTGGGGCATCATCGATATACGGAGTCACGCCGAGCCCCAGCAGATCGGAGACGACCAGATTTTTCAAACCACCGCTGGGTGTGTAGCGTGGATCCAGCACGGTAACCTCGTTGCCAGTCCGCTGGGAGACGTTGCGCGCTTGATTGAATACTTTGGGATTTGTTTATCTATCCCTGGGAGATTATGAAAAATGCCAGTTTTATTTTGAACAAAGTTTAGCGATGTCCAGCCAGATGGGCGAGGCTTATACCAGGCTGTACCTGAATGGGTTAACCCCATTGCACCAAAATCCGGATCATCTGGGCCATGACTATCTGGCGTATCTGCGTATCTTTAAAAGTCATTCCGATTATCACGGAACCTTTCGCGTTTTAATAAACCTGGGAGATTTGGCGTTGTTTCGGGGAGACTATGTTCAGGTGGAAGGGTATTATGCGTCTGCCCAATCGCAGATCAATATGTTGGGAACGGGTTGGGCAAGCTCACCGATTTTCCAGAAATACGCCGAAGTTGCCCGAAAACGTGGGGAGCTGGAACAGGCGGTAAATTATTGTTTTGCCAGCCTGGAGATCGCTCAACAAAGTGGCGATTTGCGACGAATCAGCACGGTTTTGAGTAACCTGGGCGAATTGACCTGCATGGAAGGTGAGTGTAAACGTGAGGCTCAGTACCATGACCAGGCGGTCCGGCTAGCCTTGGAGACGGGCTCATTCCCACTGGTGCTTTCTGCACTTGTTGCCATTGCTCGTTGTTATGCTTCCGCAGGGGATGGGCAGCATGCACGCCAGTTATTGAATACCATACTGGCACATCCAGCCTGTGGGCAATATACACATGCAGTCGCCGTAGGCATGTTGAAAGACCTGGAAATGGAGTGAGACCATTCCACTGAAAAATCACATGAATACCACGAGCTATTTCTTAGCCCAAATATTCAACGATTGGTCGATGAGCTGGTTGATGAGGGGATGAAAGATCTGCAACAGGCGCAGTTGCGTTCGCTGATGGGCGGTTAACCAACGATTTATTCCACCTGAGATTCTGGCGAAGGCAAATCGGGATTCAGGGCTTCGGCCGGATAAGTTCGAACTCGATTTCTCCCCGAGTGTTTGGAAAGATATAAAGCCTGGTCTGCCAGGTCAATCAGCTCACCCAGGGAGGTTGATTTTGTCGTCATCCGGGTGCAGCCCAGGCTGATCGTTATCCGCGTTTCCCCTTTACTGGTTTTCAGAACGGATTGTTCGACGGCGATCCGTAATCGCTCGGCAACCTGGATTGCCTGGAAAATATCTGCTTCTGGCAAAAGAATCGTAAATTCATCCCCACCCTGCCGACCGATCAGGTCAACGCGGCGGATTTTGCGCAACATGATTTCTGCCACCTGCTGCAAAACCTGGTCGCCGGCTACATGTCCCAAACTGTCGTTGACCGTTTTGAAAAAATCGATATCGAGCGAAATGATCGCCAGCGAGCGGTGAAAACGTCGAGAAGCCTCAAACAGGCGCTCGCCGATCTCCATCAGGCCGCGCCGGTTATACAGATTGGTCAGTGTATCAGTTATCGCCAGCTTTTGCACTTTTTCATGCAATTGGGCATTGCGTAAAGCCAGGGTCGCGGTATCTGCAAAGCTGGTCAGCACGATCAGGTCGTTTTCATCGAACGCATTGGGTTGGCTGGATGCCAGGTATAATGCTCCAAATACCACTTCATCGGCAATCAGTGGTGCGGTAATGATTGACCGCGTGCCATTTGCATCGAAAATTTCAATTTGGTCTTCCCCAGAAAACTGGGTTTGAACATCTTGAATCAAAAGTGGCTGTTTGTTTTCCACTACCCGGTTAATCAGGCTGCGGCGTGTGCGGGCATAATAACGCTGGATGCGTGGATCGGTAAATCCATGCATGGCGCGCATCTCCAGCTGCCCGGTTTCCGGAGCGATCATATGCAGGGTGCCTTTTTCGGCAGCCGGGATAGCGCGATTAAGAATATCCAGGATCTGGCTGAGCAAATCATCCAGGTTGATGGTTGAAATCAGGGCGTTGGTGGCTTCGGTTAATGCCTGGAGCTGGCGCACACGCTTTTCGACCTGCTCTTCAGCGCTTTTTCTGCGGGTTAATTCACTCTCCAGGTTGGCCAGCGCGTTTTTATGAGCTGTAGTGCGTTGTTGGATTTCCCGCTCGAACTGTTGCATTAACGTCTGAGCCAATATTTTACTTCCGGCAGCCATACCGAATTGTTGAGCTGCCAATTGAATCAACTCCAGATCCTGCGGATGCCATTCATACCCATCCTCAACATGTTCGATGCCCAAGAGCCCCCACCAATCCTGGAAGTAAAACACAGGTACCAATACAAGATTGTTAACATAAGCAGGGATCAGCCGGTCCTGTTCGATGGGTTGACTGAATTTTTCGATAATGACTTCCCCACGGGCCAAACGCGGTTCATAATTTGCGAAACTGCTTAGCGTATAAGGAAGTGGTTCGATCAATCCACTGGATGTCGTCGAGGGGATACCCTCGGCACACCATTCAGCAAACGGCTCCAGGCTGTTCAACCCTTGAGGGTTGGTGACATTTCGGGTGATATAAATCCGGGCGGCATTCACGGATCGGCCGAGCCCGGCGAGACTGGTCGTAACCGCTTCGAAAAGTTCTGGCGTCTCGCGAAAAATCACGGGCAAAGCCAGCATACTTGACAGCAGGTCCGACTTTGCAGATGCAGAATTTTTCTGCCCTGACTTGTAGTCACGCTCAGGCGGTCCATCCGCCAACCTGGACTTTGTATGTGCTTCGATAGTACACTCCGCGCTTCAGATCCGATTCGACCGTTAGACCTGGGTGATATTCTCCTCAGCGAGTACACACCAGTGTAAATATACTTTAGCACACCCTAACTATAAGAAGTGATCACCAATTTTCTGATATTACAGTAATTTTACCTGTAAATGACGCCAGTATATCTTTGCACTTATAACATAATTTTAATCGAGAATGCTAAGGGTTTTGAATCACTCACCAGGTTTCCCTAATATGATTGAGGAATCTTCCCTGATGGATAAAACACACTCGCCCCGGTTTTTAGTCCGGAGCGAGTGATCGTAGGCTGGGGGCGAAGGATTCGAACCTCCACATACGGATTCAGAGTCCGCTGTCCTACCGTTAGACGAGCCCCCAATGATTGTGGTTTCCTGCAATCGGGTCGGTATTCTACCATGCCAGGCAGGTTATGGCAAGGCACGTTCAGGCAGGCACATCTAATGCCTCAAGCGCCTGCTTGATACGCTTCATTACCATATCCTTACCGATTATCTCCATGCTTTCGAATAAAGGTGGGCTGACTCGCTGACCAGTGACCGCAATTCGCAGGATGCCAAACAACTGCCCGGCTTTCAGGTTTAGCCTCTCGGCTAAATTTCGCAAGGGTTCCTCTGCTGAGGTCGGAGAAAGCTCCGGTAACGCTTCCAGGATTTGCTCTGCCGCTTTAAGCGCCTGTGCGGATTCCGCAGGTGTCATGTTCTTGCCCACCAGCTCAGCCGGATCGAGAGATAGCTCTTCTCGAAAGAAGAAACCCGCAATCTCTGGCGCTTCATCCAGTGTGGTAATCCGCTCCTGTATCAGGGGAGTGATTTTTTTCAGCCGTTCGAAATCCGGTTCCAGCCCTGCCGAGAGGAAGAAGGGCAGGATCCGCTGAGCCAGATTATCGGGTGGCAGATTGCGGATATGCAGCCCATTAAAATGATCGAGTTTTGAAAAATTGATCGCAGCCGGTGCGGGATTCAGGCGCTCCAGGCTGAATTTTTCAATTAAATCTTCCAAGGTGAAAAATTCAGTATGATCGTCATAACTCCAACCCATCAAAGCAATCCAGTTGTTGACCGCCTCCGGCAGGTACCCCAGCCCCTTCAGATCTGAAAGAAAAATCGAAAAACCATCCTGTTTGAGCAATTCGGTATCCCGTTTGCTCATTTTCCCTTTCCCCGAAGGTTTCAGAAAGACAGACAGATGAACCCAGATTGGTTCCTGCCAGCCCAATGCGCGGTAAATATGCACGTGCAGTGGAAAGGTCGGCAGCCATTCAGAGCCTCGCAGGACATGGGTGATCTGCATTAAGTGGTCGTCAACCATGGCAGCCAGGTGATACAACGCCAGACCATCCGATTTGACGATGATGTAGTCATCCAGGTTTTTGTTCTCGACAGTGATCGGTCCGCGCAATAAATCTACACCGGTGATCGAACCCGTGTGTGGCATTTTGAAGCGAATCACATGGGCTTCACCGTCATTAACCCGTCGACGAGCTTCCTCAGAACCGATGTTGCGGCACAGCCCATCATAGCGGGGTGGTTCTTTACGCTTTTGCTGCTCCTGACGAACGTGCGCCAGGCGTTCAGGACTGCAAAAGCAATAATAGGCAAAACCTTCATTAACCAGTTGTTGGGCGTATTGCTGATAAATGTGTTTTCTTTCCGATTGGCGGTATGGGGCAAAAGGACCCCCAACATCCGGTCCCTCATCCCATTCAAGACCCAACCAGCGCAGGCTGTCCATTAATTCCTGCTCAGCCCCAGGAACGTAGCGTTTCTGATCGGTATCTTCGATCCGTAATATGAATTGTCCTCCGGTCTGGCGGGCGATGAGATAATCGTACAGAGCAGTACGACCGCTCCCCAAATGGGTGCGGCCGGTGGGGGAGGGAGCGAAACGAACCCTGGCCGGTGTTGTGTTTTGCTTCATAAAACTCCTTCGATCAAAATTCCAGCGCTTTGTGACGCAGCATCACACTCTGAACCAGACCGATGCCGATCAACATGGAGAGCAAGGCGCTGCCTCCATAACTGACGAAGGGCAACGGCAGGCCGGTTACCGGCAAAAGGTTCAGGTTCATACCCATATTGACAATCGCCTGGAAAGCCAGCCAGGCACCCACCCCATAACAGATGAGCGCGCCAAACGTGTCACGCGCCAGGCGGGCAGCGCGAAAGATGCGGAAGATGATAAAAAATAACAGGCTCATCATCGTAACCGTGCCGACAAATCCAAATTCCTCAGCCATGCTGGCATAAATAAAATCCGACCAGCGCACTTTGAGAAAACGGAGCTGAGTTTGGGTTCCCTGCCCATAACCTTTGCCAAACAATCCACCTGAGCCGATGGTAATGCGTGCCTGGTTAACATTATAGGTTTCACCATAACTGGCTTCTTCTTCAGGGAAGACAAACTGGGTAATACGTTGTACCTGGTATGGCTTGATGATTGAGTCCTCATTCACCACGTTGGGGTTTAATAACACCGGGATGCTGACCGCAATTACAACCACACCGATGCCAACAGCGGAAAGCAGATATTTAATCTTCAAACCGCTTGCCCATAACTGAGCAAACCAGATGACCAGTATCACGATCGAGGTGCTGAGGTTCGGTTGGAGCAAAATCCAGCTTACGATTCCCATGGTAATCAGCAAACTGCGTCCAATCCAGGATAACTCTGCTAATTTATCCTGATTGCGTGAGAAAAATTCAGCCAGCACCAGGATCATCACGATTTTGGCGACTTCAGATGGCTGAAATAGAATGCCAAAAAAGCCGGTCTCAAACCAGCGGGCGGACCCAAAAAAAGCGGCGCCGACGACGAATAACACACCCAGGATGATAAACATCAAGATATATAACGTGCGGCTCATCGAGGCCCACAGGTGGTAATCGATCGAGGCGATGATCAGGCTGCCGATCAGCCCTGCGCCGGCAAAAATTAATTGCCGTTGAACCAGGTCGAGTTCTACCAGCTCAATGTTATTGGCGACCGCTGAGCGAATCATGGCGATCCCAAATATCGTCAGGATCACCACTGCGCCGATCAGCCAGAAGTCATAGTGCTTCCAATTAACGTGTTCCATACCTCAATCTTAACCGATTCTTTGCCAGGGATATTTTGCGTGACAGGAATGTCCGGGCTTGCTACACTTTAGCATAATCGCAAATTCAGGACCGAGTGCGCGCCGACCGCAAGGGGATGTCTGCCACAAGGCGTTGTTCACGTCCTTCCTGAGCCATCTCTATCGTAACCGCTTGTGGATCGATATCGATATATTTCGATATTACCCCGATCATTTCATCCTTAAGATTTGCCAGTGCGGCAGGCGTCAGATCGGTGCGATCATGAATCAAGACAAGTTTTAACCGTTCCTTCGCCTGACCGGCGCTTTTTGGTTGACGACCTAAGAAACGTGACAGCCAATCTCCCATGCCTCAGGCGCCTCCTGCGCGGAATAATTTACCGAATCGACCAAACAAACCGTTATTTTCATCCAAATCCAGAAAAGGCACCTGCTCGCCCTGTAAGCGACGGGCAATATTACGAAAGGCGGTCCCGGCTTTATTTTTTCCATTCATTACCACCGGTACGCCGCGATTGGTGCTGACCACTACTTCTTCGTCCTCAGGGACAATTCCGATTAATTCAATCGCCAATAATTCGACCACGTCTTCGGTGGAAAGCATTTCACCGCGTTTTACCATATTTGGCTTGAGGCGATTGATAATCAAACGCGCAGGTCCTTTTTCTTCCGCCTCAACCAGCCCAATAATGCGGTCTGCATCGCGCACCGACGAAACTTCCGGATTGGTAACCACAACTACCATATCAGCTGCAGCAATAGCGTTCCGAAAACCGCGTTCGATTCCAGCCGGTGAATCGATCAAAATCCAATCAACTTCGTTGCGCAGCTCATCACACAGACGTACCATATCACTGGGGGAGACGGCGCTTTTATCCCGGGTTTGCGCAGCGGGGATCAAATACAATTCGGGCAGGCGTTTATCGCGGATCATTGCCTGGCGCAATCTGCAGCGGCCTTCGACTACATCCACGAGGTCATATACAATCCGGTTCTCCAGACCCAAAACCACGTCCAGATTGCGTAAACCAATATCCGCATCGATACATGTAACTTTTAATCCCTCCGCAGCCAGGGCAACAGCCAGATTTGCGGTGGTGGTTGTTTTTCCTACGCCTCCTTTACCGGAGGTTATGGTGATTACCTTTGCACTCATTTGCCTACCTTTTGTGGGTTCATTTCCCTTTCGGATTCCAGGTTTCGACCTGAATCTGTCCTTCAATCCAGCGTGCCAATTCGGGCAAGGGCTTCCCTTTTTTTCGGGGTGGAATGAAAATTTGCCCTGCAATGCGGAGCTGAGTAGGCGAGAGATCCAGGGCGCATACCACCGCCTCCCGGTTCCCATTCGCTCCGGCATGCACCATGCCGCGTAATCGACCCCAGACAACCACATCTCCTCCGGCAATAATCTCTGCCCCTGGGTTCACATCTCCGATAATGACCACATGCCCGCTCTGTTCCATGCTGAAACCGGAGCGCAGGGTACGGCGGACCAGGACAGCCGCATCCCCACTCAATGTGGTATCCATCCGTGAAACGGTACGTTCTGGCGCAGGTCGAGAAATGCGGGTTGCCAGACCAAGTGTTTGCGCCGTTTCCTGAGTACGTGGGGAATCGGAGACCACACACCATAATGTCAGACCGCGCTCAGAAATCTGGTCACGTAATAAACCCATTTCGGCGGCCTTGATAATCTGGTTGCCCACATCCAGCGCCAGGCGAGCGCCTTTCAAAAAATCAGCCTGTTGATCGAGGTGTGAGATCAACGCTTTTTGCGATTCTCCCCACTCTTCGTCGCGCAGGGTGATGAGCAGGCCTTCTTTGATCCCTTTGATCTGGATCGTTGCTGTCATTCGTGACCGGTATCCGGGGACAATTTCCCGCCGATTATAGCATGGACATTCCGCAGCTTCATCAAGGATTGCCCAGGGCGATATCGATTGCTCGTAACTGGAAGTAATATTCAATCACACGGCGCACAATGGGGCCGGCGATACGTGCACCTTCACCACCGTTATATACAAACGCAACGACCGCGATTTCTGGATCGTCGTACGGAGCGTAAGCCACAGTCCAACCGTGGGTAGGCCAATTGCCCGGCACGCACAGGTTTTTTCCCTGGGCAATACTATCGCAATATTCAGCCGTGCCGGTTTTCCCGGCTGCGGCAATATCCACATCGACGAATTCGTCTTCCAGGGTGCCCCGGGTAACCGCACCGCGCATACCTTCCTGCACAGCTTCAATCACCGCAGGATCGACGGTCTTGTATTCACCCGTTGGACGACAGCTACTTCCCACGCTCTGGGTGGGTGCCATCTCGGCAATTACCGGGTCACGGGTGATGTCCCACTTGACTTCAGGTTGGAAAGGCCGGATGACATTCCCTTCACCATCCAGCACTTCTCGCAAGATAGTGGGTTGCACCAGAACACCATCGTTCGCAATTGTGGCTGCCGATAGCAGCACCTGTAATGGAGTGGATAAGACATAACCCTGACCCACGGATGCCAGGTAGGTATCGCCGGTAGACCAGTTCTGACCCTGGTAAATTCGTTTCCAGGTGGGGTCTGGGATCAGACCATCCTCCTCACCCGGTAATTCAATCCCGGAAATAGCGCCATAGCCCATTGCTTCAGCATAGGCTCCCAGCCGGCAGACCCCCAGCCCCTCGGGAATTTCGGTCTGATACCCCCCTCCCAGCTTATAAAAACAGACGTTGCTCGAATTAGCGATACAATCCACAAAGGTAATTTTGCCGAAACCGCCCTGTTCCCGGTTCCAGTCCACAAATTCTTTAGCGCGCCCCGGATCATTGGCGAAATACTTCTCAGTCAGGGTGATGACACCCGGCGCATCGATTACCTGGTCCAGGGTAACCACATCTTCATTTAAAGCGCCTACTGCAGTGACCAGCTTGAAAACCGACCCGGTAGGTCTTTCTGCCTGGATAGCATGATTGAGCAATGGCTCTCGCCCATCCGACTGAAGTTGCTCGAGGTAATAAGCCGGAATAAAGCGCGCCATACGATTGTTTTCATAACTGGGCCAGGAAACCATCGCCAGTATCTCGCCGGTTTTGGGGTTCATGGCGATGACCACTCCAGAAGTGGCCCGAATCCCGGTGGGTGAGATCAGGTTGAGGGCATCGATTTGTTGAATCAGAATGGTTTGGGCAGCCTGCTGCAGACGGGTATCTAGGGTTAAACGTACATTATTTCCCGGTGTTGATGATACAGGTGGCAACAGATCACGCAATACCTGTCCGGCGACGTCCGTTTCCACCACGCGGAGTCCGTTTGTGCCCAGCAGGTACTCTTCCAAGGAGAGTTCTACCCCGGCATAACCGACTTTATCCCGGTTAGAAACCAGACCTTGTTCCTGGTAGAGGCTCTCAAACTCAGCGGGAATGGGTCCCAAATACCCGACGACGTTTGAGGTTAGCTCACCGGTAGGATAATCCCTGATCGGTTCGATCTCAACGCTCACACCCGGTATATCGCTTGATTTTTCCATCAATATACGTGCTGTGGTTTCATCGATATTGCATTTCACCCGCACTGGCGAAAAGGGAAAAGAAGTTTCCGCATAATCGGCAATCTGGGCAATGCCATGCTCGGATGTACAGGGCACATACGGATTTTCGAGGGTTATCGCGTTTAAGTTCACCGGCATGTCGATTAACCGGGATAATGTTCGAAATACTTCCTGAGTAGAACCTTCATCGTCAGGCAGATTGGACGCCGTGATCACAACATTATAGGATGCGATGTTGCGCGCCAGGATCGTTCCGTTGCGATCCAATATGATGCCACGTGGAGCGGGGATGTTGATTTCTGTTGTACGGTTGTCTTCAGCAGCCACAACATACCGACTCCCCTCGATCACCTGGAGAATGAACAATTGCAGGGTGAAAACCAGAAAAACCAACCCCACTGCACCGGCAGCAAGATAGATGCGCCAGGTGGGGATATTGTTATGTAACGCAGGGTTACGGTCCGAGCTATGACTCATACCTATACTCCATACCATACAGGAGAAAAAAATCCGAATCCATTAAATTTCCAGTTCGCGGGGAAATAACCAGCTTGCCAGGTCACTCATCACTACATAGGCAGGTAAGGCGAATAATAAGTTAAGCAGAGTGCTGGGTAATAATACCTGAAAAAAAGAAATCGACAACGGTAATGAGATCCCGGACAGGGTTAAAACACTCCATGAAAACCCCAGGGTGATCAGGGTGCCCAGTATTGTGGCAACCAGCATCGCCAGGAAAGGCACCTGCCAGACCCGGTTGCGTAATGACAGGGCGATACCTGTCGCAAGCAAATACCCGATCAAGGGAATGCCAATCGGTAATGCGGTGACTATGTTAAGCAGCAAACCGCCCATGACTGCCCACACTATAGCATTGTTCACCTTTGGTTGCAGCGCCCAGGCAAGCAATACCAGCAAGATCAAATCGGCTGAACCGTGTAACAGGTTGACCTGGCTGACAATCGCCGATTGAAATACCACCAGAATCGCAAGTAAAGGAAAAGCCAGCAGGGTAGCCATGCTTATTGGCCTCCTGTTTCCGGAGGAGGAATAAGCGGCGAGAAGTCGATGGGTTGAAAATTGGTGATAACCAGTACGATTGAGAGGTTATTAAAATCCACAACAGGTTGTACGGAGGCCTGTTGAAATAAATCATAATCCCTTTTCCGCACACCGGTCACCTGACCGACCAAAATATCTGGCATGTAATTTCCACCCAATCCCGAGGTCAATACCAGATCGCCGGTCTGGATGGCAACGTCCTGGGGGATCAAATCCAGGGATATGTCCCCGGTTAACGAACCGGATAGCACACCTTCTGCCTTAGCTGGATTGATCACCACGTTAACCAGGATCCCCGGGTCGGTAATTAGTTGAACCCGCGCGGCATTGGCGGTAACCGCAGCGATCTTGCCAACCAGCCCCTGGTCGGTAACCACCGGCATGCCTCGCCTGAGTCCGTCTTCTGAGCCACGATTAATGATCACATAATGTAAAAATGGACTCGGGTCACGCCCGATGACCGTGGCAGCCAGATATTCATTCTGTGGATTGGCGCTGGCGAAATCCAGCAGAGCGGTTAATACCTGCACTTCCCCAATCTGCCTTTGCTGGTCGAGTATTTGTGCCTGGAGGCGGGCGTTCTCGCTTTTCAGTTGCTCATTCTCCTGACTTAAGCGCGCCACATCGCGCGGCGCTGTCAGGAAACTGTTTAACGCCTGGTACCGCTCGGCGAACCAGGCTTGAAGCGAGATGAATGGGCTGAGAGTAAGGTTAAATATGGGGGAGAGAAACCCGCTTAATGCCAGTAAGAGGAGACCCACCACGACCAGGGTGATCACCACACTTTGCAGTGAGCGAAACGATCCAGAATTCATAAAGTACTTTCAACAAAACTGCCGATGTACCCGACAGCAGGGTTTACCTTCAATCACAAGGGTTCAAGAATGGCGTGTGCTGCCACGCTCTAATCCTACCAGTAATTCCTTTAATACGTCAAAGTCTTCCAGGATCATACCTGCGCCTCGGGCAACACAACTCATCGGTTCTTCGGCTATCCAGGTACGGATATGTAACTCATCCGTCAAACGGCGATCCAATCCTTGAAGCAATGCGCCGCCCCCGGCCAGGCAGATACCGGTTTCCATCAGGTCAGCAACGATTTCCGGTGGAGATTCGTCCATGGCGTCCTTCACGGTGTCCACGATAGTTTGTACCGAGCTGGAAATGGCTTCACGAATTTCCACCGAGGACACTTCTACAGCCTCCGGCAATCCAGTCACCAGATTTCGGCCACGCAACGACATCGTCTTTTCCTGGTTCAGGTGGTAAGCGGAGCCGATCTGGATTTTCGCCTGTTCGGCCATACGCTGACCAATCAGCAGGTTATATTTATTGCGCATAAACTGGATAATATCTTCATCCAGTTCGTCTCCTGCGACGCGTAAAGAACGTGAAACGACCACACCTCCCATGGACATCACGGCCACTTCGGAAGTGCCGCCGCCAATATCGACAATCATGCTCCCGCGAATTTCGGCGATGGGTAGACCTGCTCCCAGGGCAGCTGCCACCGGTTCTTCGATCAGGTAAGTTTCCCGCGCTCCAGCAGACATAGAAGCATCGTATACTGCGCGTTTCTCCACTTCGGTGACGCCAGAGGGAATGCCAATCACCACACGCGGCCGCGGAACGGGCACAATGCTTTGCTGATGAGCTTTTCCGATAAAGTATTCGAGCATTGCCTGGGTGATTTCAAATTCGGATATCACGCCATCACGTAATGGCCGAATTGCCATTATATTGGCCGGGGTGCGCCCGACCATCTCTTTTGCCTCCGCGCCAATGGCTTTTGGTTGACGTGTACGTTTGTCAATCGCAACCCAGGAAGGTTCGTTGATCACGATTCCTTTGCCGCGCACATTCACCAGGGTATTGGCGGTGCCCAGGTCAATTCCGATATCGAGTGAAAAATACCCCAACAACCAGTTTAGGGGATTAAAAGCCAAATAAGAGCTCCTGTGTTGATAATCTATTTGTTGGTGTGATGAGCCGTCCCCACGGATTCGGTAAATTTACCCATCGCCCATGCACACTCCTGGAGAGCTGATCATCTTGTTTTGTGAAAATCAACACGCTATTATACCAAATCCAACTCGAGTATATCGAAAATTATTCTTCTTGTGGTAAACCCGGGTATCGGGGTCATTCAACCGATTTAACATAATTTTGATTTTTAACATCGGTTAACACTTGTCTGTGATTGAAATTTTCCCTATAATAAATGGACACTTAAGGCTTTCACGACAGTATCGGGTCAGGCAGAGTAGTGTGGAACTGAAATCATGGGGGTCTGGTTAATGTTCCCCTCGCCTCACCGGGAAGGAGGTATGGGTCCGCAGATTCTCAGACAGTTCCGTTCAGGCGGACCGCCATGACATGGCTTAAAAAATACCTGAAACATTTGGCAGTTTGTCCGCGCAGTCTATTGGTTAATTAACTACATGCAACCCAATCTAATGGAGGAAGAAGGATATGGAGAAGAGATACTTCGCAATCGTGAGCGTATTGTTTGTACTAGGTTTGTTGCTCACTGCCTGTGCCGGTGCAGCCCCTCAACAGCCTGCTGAAACCCCGGTGGAAACCACAGAAACCGAAGAGCCACCGCCCGCGCCAGCGGGATTTGGCCAGACCCTCCAAACCGTCACCAATCGTGGACGGCTGATTTGCGGGGTTAACTCTCAGGTGCCTGGTTTTGGCTTTGTGGACGCCGATGGTAACTATTCCGGCTTCGACGTCGACTATTGTAAAGCCATTGCGGCAGCCATTTTCGGCGACCCGACCGCGGTTGAATACCGTCCGGTTACTGCGACGGAACGGTTTACAGCCTTGCAATCTGGTGAAATTGACGTATTGATCCGGAATACCACCTGGACCTTTACCCGCGACACCGAATTGACCGGTAACTTCGTCGCCACGACTTTCTATGATGGTCAGGGTATGATGGCTCCGGAAGATTCGGGTATTACCACCCTGGAAGATCTGGAAGGCGGCACAATTTGCGTTCAGACCGGTACAACGACTGAACTCAACCTGGCGGATGTGTTTGCTGCGCGGGGAATCTCCTATACCCCCGCAGTCTATGAAGATGCAGATGGCACCTTTGGGGCATATGCTGAAGGTCGTTGCGATGCCGTCACGACGGATAAATCAGGCCTGGTGGCTCGCCGCTCTGCCCTCCCTGATCCTGAAAATCACGTGATCATGGATGTTACCATGTCCAAAGAGCCATTGGGACCGATGGTGCGCCATGGGGATGACCAATGGTTTGATATCGTGCAATGGACCGTGTTTGCTACCTTCGCCGCAGAAGAATATGGGGTGACTTCGGCCAATGTGGATGATGTGCGCGCCAGTACGGATAATCCCGAAATTCGCAGGCTACTAGGCGTCGAAGATGAGTTGGGCACCAAGGTCGGTTTGTCCAACGAATGGGCTTATAACATCATCAAGATGGTAGGCAATTACGCTGAAATCTACGACCGCAATCTTGGCCCAGATACGCCCACTTACATTCCACGCGGTTTGAACAGCCAATATACCGATGGTGGAGTGCTCTACGCGCCTCCGTTCCGATAAGCTGTTGGTTATGATATGACTTAGCGGTTCTCACCGGCAATTTGCCAGCGAGATCGCAGACGAAAGGTCAGGATAAACTTTGCCTGGTCTGTGTAGAAATAATGCACAGACCAGGCTTAACCACCTCCCGCGGGAAACTCCGCCATTTTCTGTGGGATGAACCTCCATTATGCAATCCGCGAAACTAAATCGAATGTGTTTGGCATTGTGAAAATCGAATCATTGAACTGGACAGGAAAAACCACATGCAAGATTCCGTAGCCGGCAACCGGTTGGTGGCCTTTTTTCGGGATGAGCGTGTTTTACGAGTTTTGGCGCAAATCCTTGCGGGTTTGCTCTTGCTCGGTTTGTTTTATTTTTTGGGCGCCAACATGGTTTCCAACCTGCAACGTCAGGGAACACGCCTGAGTTTTCGTTTTTTTACCCAAAATTCCGGTTTTGATATTGCGGAATCTTTAATCGAATACAGCCGTACAAGTACGTATGTGCGGGCTTTTACCGTAGGCTTTTTGAATACTGTCCTCGTCAGCAGTCTGGGTATTGTATTCTCGACCATCCTGGGTGTGATTGTTGGTGTGGCGCGTATTTCGAGCAATTTCCTGGCGAACCGTATTGCCAGGATATATATCGAAATTTTACGTAACATCCCCTTGCTGGTATTGCTGGTCTTCTGGTACCGGGCGGTTTTCCTTAAGTTGCCGCGTGTAAACAATGCCATTATCCTGCCGGGACCGGTTTATCTAACCAATCGCGGCCTGGGTGTGCCCTGGGGTATCCCCACGGTTACCTATGACATTTTCCTGATTTTTCTCGGGGCTGGTTTACTGGCAGGTATTTTGATTGCAATTTCCGCCATACGGCGAGGCCGCCAAACCGGACGGATGCCCATCTGGTTGCCCTGGAGTCTCCTGGCTATCCTGTTATTCGGAGTGGTGGGCTGGTTTGTTTTGCCGCAACCACCCCTGACCCTCGACTCCCCCTTCGTGGGAGGGCTTAATATGTCCGGCGGAAAAATCCTTTCCCCGGAATTTATGGCTCTGCTCTCCGGCCTGGTCATTTACACCTCCGCTTTTATTGCCGAGGTTGTGCGCGCCGGAATTCAAGCAATTTCACGCGGGCAGGTTGAAGCGGCGAGCGCCCTTGGTTTTTCGCCTTTTCAGACCTTGCGATTGGTCATCTTCCCACAGGCTTTACGGGTAATCATCCCGCCTCTCACCAGCCAATATTTAAATCTGACCAAAAACTCCTCCCTGGCGGTTGCCATTGCCTACCCGGATTTATTTTATGTCTCCAGTACGATCATCAACCAGAGCGGTAGAGCTGTGGAAATGATCTCACTGGTGATGCTGACGTATTTAATTACCAGTCTGATCACTGCGTTATTCATGAACTGGTATAACAATCGCATTCGGTTGGTGGAGCGGTAAGCATGAACATATCCCGTACGCAAACCACCAATGTGCTCCCTCCCCCGATTGAACGTTTTACTCTGCTCGGCTGGTTGAAGAAAAACCTGTTCGGTTCCTGGGTTGACACCCTGGTTACCCTGTTCAGCATTGGATTTGTTTATTTTGTTACTGCCACATTCTTGCGTTGGGCATTTCAGACCGCCCAATGGGAAGTGATCGCGGTCAATCTGCGCCTGTTTATCATCGGGCAATACCCATTAGCCGAAGCCTGGCGCATCTGGCTTGGAGTTCATCTCATCGCCGCCTTGATCGGGCTCACCTGGGCGTTATATGTCCGGGAGATCAGCAATATTTTGGGTATCGGGTTGCTGGTCGTACCCTTGTTGCTGGCTTTGATCGATTTTTCGCTATTCAATCGCCTGAATCTTATTGGTCTTTCCCTGGTTGGCCTGGCAGGTTGGTTTATTGGGCGCAAGCGTACAGCCGCGATTCGGCGGATTTCAGTCTGGAGCTGGGTGCTGATCTTTCCGATATTCATCCTGCTGGTGCGCGGGCTGTTTCCACAGGGTGAAGTGCTGCCGGTCGTCACCTCCAACCTGTGGGGCGGCTTGCTGCTCACCTTTTTGCTCACCGTGGTGGGGATCGTGTTTTCTTTCCCCCTGGGTGTATTGCTCGCCTTAGGCAGGCGAAGTGAATTGCCCATTCTGCGCACCATCAGCATTATCTATATCGAGGTGGTGCGCGGTGTGCCCCTGATCACCATCCTGTTTATGGCTCAATTTATGCTGCCGTTGTTTTTACCGGGCGGATTAACCCTGGATCGGGTGTTACGGGCCATGGTGGGCATCACCTTATTCAGCGCGGCATACCTGGCGGAAAATGTTCGCGGCGGATTGCAGGCGATTCCGCATGGGCAATACGAAGCGGCGCACGCTTTGGGGCTGAGCGGTTATCAGACCATGGTATTGATCGTTCTGCCCCAAGCCTTGCGGGCAATCATCCCGATCCTGGTGGGCCAGTTTATCTCGCTGTTCAAAGATACCTCCCTGGTCGCCATTGTGGGTTTATTCGATCTGTTGGGTATCTCTGATGCCATCCTGGCGCAACCCAATTTTATCGGTCGCCAGGCCGAAGTATATGCTTTTATTTCTCTGATTTATTTTATCTTCAGCTATAACATGTCTTTCGTCAGCCAGCGCCTGGAAAAGAGCCTGGGTGTGGGCGAACGGTAAGGAGCCATACATGACCAATAACCAGAAAAATGGCGGTCCGATCATTATTTGCCGGGACATTCATAAATGGTATGGGCATTTTCACGCCCTGCGCGGCATAAATATGGAGGTTAACAAGGGCGAGGTGATTGTCATCTTTGGCCCATCGGGGTCGGGAAAATCTACATTTATCCGTACATTAAACCGGCTGGAAACGCATCAACGCGGTCAGATTATCGTGGATGGGATCGAATTAACCCACGATGTGCGCCATATCGAAGCCATTCGCAGTGAAACCGGTATGGTTTTTCAGCAATTCAATCTATTTCCCCACCTGACGGTGATGCAAAATATCACCCTGGCGCCGATTTATGTACGTAAATGGCCCAAGAAAAAGGCAGAGGAGATTGCCCAACAACTTCTGGAGCGGGTGGGAATACCCGAACAGGCAAATAAATACCCGGGGCAGTTATCCGGCGGTCAGCAGCAGCGTGTGGCGATTGCCCGGGCGCTGGCCATGCAACCCAAAATCATGCTCTTTGACGAACCCACCTCGGCGCTCGATCCAGAAATGATCAAAGAGGTGCTGGATGTGATGACCGAGCTGGCGCAAAGCGGGATGACCATGCTGGTGGTGACGCATGAGATGGGTTTTGCCCGCGCAGTCGCCAAGCGCATGTACTTTTTCGATCAGGGGCAGATTGTGGAAAGCGGCACACCGGACGATATTTTTTACCACCCCACGGAAGAGCGCACCAAGCTGTTTCTGTCTCAGATCCTTTCGCATTAGCCACTCGTATGTAGTTGGCGAGATAATCCCTGCATGCGGTATAATGGCGTCATTCTGAATAAGCGGGAGGTGCTGGCGGTCGATCTGAATATCGGCAGGTAAAGCGCATGGCTTTGTATGGGGGCAGCAAAACAAAGTGACGAGGATGAGGGTTCCCCAATGCGAGTTGGGGTTAACCGGGTACGGTGCAGGTTCCCCGCCTGTGCCCCGGGAAAATCGAAAGATCAGCGGAAGCCCTCCGGGTGAGCCACCACCCGCAACCAGGCCAGGTTCCAGAACAATGTGTTCAATCCCGGGCAGCGAAACCCTTAATTTCGGCTCCGCGGGGTCAGAGACACTGCGAGTGGCATCCAGAGTGTAACTTTCCTATTAATCACAAGCCTGTACCGGGCAGGCAGTCGATTTTTTGCCTGTGGTGAATACTCCTGGTCAGGATTCCATCTGCCTTCTATAGATGATCCGCATTTGATCGGGCAGAAAAGAAATTCGGAGGAAACCGGACGATGTGTGGAATCGTCGGATATATCGGCCCGCAGGATGCCATGCCCATCATCCTGGGAGGGCTAAAACGCCTCGAATACCGGGGTTATGATTCGGCCGGGTTGGCCATTTTGCAAAACGCGCATATTGAAGTCCGCCGGGATGCCGGTAAGCTGGAAAAGCTGGTCTCCCTCGTCCAGCAAGACCCTGTTTACGGTCATGTGGGGATCGGACATACCCGCTGGGCAACGCATGGCGAGCCGAATGCGCGTAACGCCCACCCGCACATGGGTGCAACCGGTGAAGTGGTGGTCGTACACAACGGCATTGTGGAAAATTTCCTGGAACTGCGCGATGAGCTATCCGCCGAAGGGGTACAGTTCAAATCCGATACGGACACCGAGACGATCGTCCACCTGGTCGAACGTTATATGGATAGCGGTCTGGACCTGGTGAACGCTGCCAGGCAAACCTTCCACCTGTTGCGCGGTCACCAGTCCGTGGTGTTGATGTCCTCGCGTGAGCCGGATAAAATCGTCGCCGCCCGCCTGGGAAACGCGGGTGGGGTGGTAGTGGGTTTTGGAGACGGCGAGATGTACATTGCCTCTGACCTCCCGGCCATTTTGGAACATACCCGGCGTATGGTTTTTCTGGAAAATATGCAAATGGCAACGGTCAGCCGGGAAGGATTGATTCTGGAAACAATCGACGGCGAAGCACTGGACTATGAAATCCAGAATGTTCAGTGGGACCCTGTGGCGGCGGAAAAGGGGGAATATCGCCACTTCATGCAGAAAGAAATCCACGAGCAGGTACGCTCGCTGACCGATACCATTGCCGGAAGGGCAGATTTCGATCAGGGACGGATTTATTTGCCCACCCTGAACCTGGACCCTGACACTGCCCGGAGGATTCGGAAAATCATTATTACCGCCTGCGGAACAGCCTTTCATGCCGGGCTGGTGGGCAAGATCCTGATCGAGCGGATCGCGCGTATCCCGGTAGAGGTAGATATCGCCTCGGAGTTTCGTTACCGCGACCCGCTGGTCGACGAAAGCACGGTGCTGATCGCCATCAGCCAATCTGGCGAAACCGCGGATACCCTGGCTGCCATGGCGGAAGGACGTCAACGTGGCGCTACCCTGTGGTCGATTGTCAATGTGATTGGCTCACAGGCCATGCGTATCTCGGATGGCTTTATCTCGATGCAGGCTGGCCCTGAGATCGGGGTGGCCTCGACCAAGGCCTACACGGCGCCCTTGATCGATTTATATATGCTGGCGGTTTATCTGGCCGACTTGCGGGGGACACTCTCCTCAGGTGAACGATTCAAACTGGTCCAGGATTTACGCCTGGTGCCGGATCTCGCCGGTCGTTGCCTGGAAGTCGAGCCGCAAATCGAAAAAATCGCCTCCCGGCTCGTAGAAATTTCCCACAGCCTGTATCTCGGGCGGGGAATCAATATGCCCACTGCTTATGAAGGCGCATTGAAGCTTAAGGAAATTTCCTATATTCATGCCGAGGGATACCCTGCCGGGGAGATGAAACATGGGCCGATTGCTCTGGTTGACCGCGACATGCCGGTCGTGATCATCGCCCCCGAGGATATGTGGTATGAAAAAATGTTCAGCCAGATCGAGCAAACCCGGGCACGTGGCGGGCCGGTGGTGGCGGTCGCCACAGAGGGAGACGCCCTCATCCCGGGTGTGACCGACCAGATTCTGTGGATTCCGCCCACGCCGTGGATGTTAAGCCCGGTGACCACGGTGATCCCTCTGCAATTGCTGGCTTACCATATCGCGGCCCTGCGCGGTCTGGATGTCGACCAGCCGCGCAACCTGGCGAAAAGCGTAACTGTGGAATAGATTGAGTCGCCAAACCTGGCAAAATGAAATTCTCCTGACAGGTCTGGAAGTGCAGGTTTTTACGTACCAGTTATAATGGCAACTCCAGACCTGTTTTGTCCTGTATATTCAGGAGGTAAGACCAGGTGTTTTCCCCCGCCGGGATATCGCGCCGGATCCGCAAGCTGCTGTTGCTCCTGACATTCTGTGCCGTCGGTTTATCGCCTGCTTTCTCCGTCTATGCCAGAGACGAAAACCCCTGGCTGAGTACGGATTACTCACTCGCCCAGGATGGGTTCTTCTCCACGCCCGTCGCGGTAGCTTTCATGCCGTTGGAAGACGAAGAATTTATCCTGCGCCGCCAGTACCCGCAGAAATACTCCGCCCCCATTCTTTTGCCAGACCTGCGTATCCTGCCGCCCAGCGACCTGCGCCTGGTGCTGGAAACCCGTCGCGGGCGAAAATTCCTCTACTTCAGCACGACTTTTTGGAATCGCGGGCCGGGACACCTGGAATTGCAAGGTATTCGCGACCCTGAAGCAGAGACGATTGAAGTCCGCCAGTATGTTTATCGTGCGGATGGCAGCCAGGTGGAGCGAGAAGCCGGTCTGTTTGCTTTTCACCCGGAACACGGGCACTGGCATTGGGATGGATTCGGTCGTTACCAGGTCTGGTCTGTGGACGCGCATAACCAGTTAGACGTGGTGGTCGCCGCCAATCAAAAAGTGGGATTCTGCCTGCGCGATATTCACCGGCATCCGCAAAAACAATTATCCGACTCGCCCGAGCTGGATTTCCATGTCCCGGTACGCCCGCAATACGATACCTGTTACTGGGAACGACAGGGATTATCCAGCGGCTGGACGGATTATTACCGTTCTAATCTGCCCGGTCAGTATGTGGAAATCTCTCACCTGGAGGATGG
>JAGUYX010000317.1 GCA_020061145.1 Anaerolineales bacterium
AGGGGGACGCCATGCCAGGGGTAAAAGCCGCCCAGG
This sequence comes from Anaerolineales bacterium, assembly GCA_020061145.1. GTDB lineage: Bacteria > Chloroflexota > Anaerolineae > Anaerolineales > DRKV01 > JAGUYX01. The sequence goes on from JAGUYX010000317.1 coordinate 37, forward strand.
TAAACCAGCTTTACCGCATGATCTCCCGGTTCTTCCGCCTGGAATACTTTTATATTTTCTCGCTTGAGCAGGTGCACTAGGCGGGTGCCATTCTCCACGACCGTGACTTTATCCGCGGGATACGACCAGCGCTGGATAAACGCTTCCCGCCAGCCTGCCCCACTGGAGATAACCGCCGAAGATTGGTGGACTGCCCGGTTCATCAGGCGCAACGACAGCCATTTTTGGAAACCCGCCGGGGCCATTTGCTTCGCTTCCAGGTCTGCCAGGTGATCACCGTTATCTTCCAATATCAGCGGGATACCTGTCCAACGACTGCCCAATGCGCCGCCGTAGCCCATCCAGCTGGTGCGCTCATACCAGAGATCGTTATCTCCCAGATGGTCACGCGCCGCCAGGGCGAACCGTACGCTCTCGAACCAGTTGAGGTAAGGCAGGCGCAGCGAAGACTGGACTCGCCGGATACCCCGCTCTAACCAGCGTAATGGGCCTTGATCGATTAATGCCACCCGCACCGGGGTGAAACGATGTAACCCTTCCGATAACCAGATTTGATTTTGCAGGCGGAATAGGATTTGTACCCGGTGCCCCCGGGCAATCAACCCCTCGACTACATGTCGCACGTGATTCGCCGGCCCATCAAAGGGCGGCTGGCGAATCTCCGCACCGAGCTGCATTAAATAGCCAATCCGCAATCCCGGCTGATCTTTCATGCCGGCACTTGCCCTGCCACAGCCAGAATTTCTGCCCTGATCCTGGCGATGGTTTCCTGAATATTGGCATGCTGGGCGACCTTCGCAATCATATTTTGCTGCACCCGCGCACGTTCTTCCGCAGGCATTTCCAGGCAGGTACCCAACCTGTGCACCAGTTCAGCTTCGGTAAAAAACAGGTGGTCTGCCGGTAAAATTTCCTCGGCGCCTTCCCAGAAATGCGACAGGCTGATAATGCCGCTCGCCATGGCTTCCAATAATGCCACCTGTAATCCTTCAGAATAACTGTTGGAGACGAAGATATCCAGCTTGCGGTACCAAACTTCAGGGTCTTCGAGGCGACCGTAAAAGGTCACCCGATCTTCCAGTTTCAACCTTTCCACCAGGCTTTTCAGCGCCCGGGTGTATTCCCGGTAAAAGTCATGTTCCGGCCCGGCGATGTGCAGATGGGTATTCGGAAACCGCTTGACCACCTCGGCGTACGCCAGGATCAATTCGTAGACGCGTTTGCGGGGAATCAGGGTGCACAGGGTGCCGATATCTCCCATAAAAGGCTTTTCAATGGGGTGGAATCGTTCCAATGAAACCGCTTCAGGTATCACCACCACCCGCCCGGCCATAAATGGGTAGTGCGCCAGGAATTCTTGTTTTTTCGCCTCGGTTACCAGAATCAGGCGGTCAACGACATCCCAGTTGATCCGGTCTGCATACCGGTAAAGCTCGAAGCGATGCAATCGGGCGATGATGCCACACGATTTGGGTAACTGGCTGGCTGCGGCCAACAATTCGCCGGTCCACTCAAAAAATACCACTTCATTTTCGTGTAAAAATCTGGCCAATTCACGCTCGAAAGAGAACTGAGTCAGGCGGCCGGAAAAGACCGGGAAATTCACCTGCGGTCGGCGGAACTGGGAGACCTGAAAGTGTTGCTCGAAATCCGCGTATATTTCTCGAAAAAAGGCCCAGGTGTCTTCGATGGCAATTCCCAGGCGCAGGGGTTTTGGCATAATCTTTCTCGTTTGGTGCGGGAAGGGTTCAGTCCAGGAAAAGCTGGTGCCAGAGCTCAATGGATAACATGGCGCCTAATTGCACGGCGAGGTTCTCGCCTTGCATGTGCCTGCGCACCAACTGGCGAACCGCCTCGGGCTGGTAGTAGCCCCGGCTCAGGGCTTTTTCGCTCAATAGATTTTCTTCTACCCAGGGGCGCAAGTTGGTGCGGAACCAGCTATGATAATTAGCGTAAGGACGGCGCTCAGTGTACGGGCCTTTCATCAGGCCACGCTGGATTAAATGCCAGCGCAGCAACCGCCCGGTTCGGATGCGAATCTCGCGAGCACAGCTCATCAAGGGTAATCCCGAAGGGGTGACGGGAATCTGGGCAAGGTTGGGAAACGCCTGGATGAAAGCACGATAGGGGATGCGCCTTTCGTAACGGTAACCGGGCGGCAGGCGCAAGGAAAAATCGAGCAGGTCTTTATCGGCAAAGGGCAGGCGGACGATTGCCTGGCTGCGCACCACTTCGACGCCCTTAATCGTCATACGCGGCACCCGCTGGCGAAAATCGAAATACAGGCGTTGATCGGCGTAATCTTTTTTCCCGGAATCCAGCATACCCGCCTGATACTCGTCCAGCACGGCGTTTCGGATGTGTTTTTTAAACGCTTCGCTGAATAAAGCTTCTCTTTGTCCCTGATCGAAGTTAATCACGCCGTGTTCGGTGTGGGCCTGCAAATGTACCCGCATCAGATCCTGCTCGGCATACGTGCCCCAAAAGTAGGGCTTGACGGCAAACCCGAACATGGCATCCCCCAGGAATCCTTTGTGGATCACCCGAGTATATTGGACTTCCTGATCGAGCGTGGCCAGGGCATGCAGGTTGACCAGGTTTCCCATCCCATCCGTCAGCCGGACTGCCTGGCTGGCTTTGTGCTGCACCCAATCGGCGGGCAGGTCGAAAGCATGAAAATCCACTCCGATTGCTCTGGCAAGCTGACCGGCAAAACGGACATCATCGCTTTTTGGATTGCCCCAGGTAAATGCCTGTACCCGGTGAGCATGGTGTTTGGCCAGATACGGGAGGATCAGCCTGGAATCCAGCCCGCCGCTCAGCAGTACGCCGATATTTTCGGGGAGCGCTGCCTGTCGCCGAACAGCCTGTTCCATCAGCTCCAGAAACTCGGCTACATACTCGCTCTCTTTGCGCAGCGGGTAAATATCCGGGTATTGGAAATCGAAATAAGATTTAATATTAAGCCCGTCTGCAGTGACCCGCAGGATGGTTCCCTGAGGCATTAATTTGACCGACTCCAGCAGGGTGCGATCGTGTAACAGGTGGTCGAAGGTCAGGAATTCAGCGATGGCAACCCGATCGACAGAGCGGGGTAAATCCGGGTCAGCGAGCAGCGCCCGTACGCCGGAAGCGAAAGCAAAGCGGCGATTAAAGCTGGCGTAATACAGCGGGTACAACCCCAACCGGTCGTTGATCAGGATCAACTCGTGCTGGTTCAAATCCCAGATGGCTGCAGAAAAGCCGCCATTCAGCTCTGCCAGACATTCCTCACCCAGCAGGTCGAACAGCGCCAGCAATAACGCAGCGTCGCCCTGACCATACAGTTGACCCCCCGCAGTTTCGATCAGCTTTTGCAGCCGCTCCTGCTCGAATAATTCGCCCTCCAGCAGGAGGCAGCGGGTTTTTTGCGGATTCCAGACCGGTTGCCCGTAAGGCTGGCTGAAATCCAGGTGAACACGTCCCAGGGCGACTTCCGGAGCGCTATAGACCTGGCGGGTATAAGCAATTGCGCCGCTTTCGATTGGCTCTAAAGCCTGCATCATCCGTTGCAGCTGGCGACCGTTATCCCCTCTGGCGGAAGCGTCGAAGAATCCTACCAGACCGGGCATACAAACCTCTTCTCTGGGATCATACCAGCACCTCGGTGAACATTTCATAGTAGGGAGTGCCGCGATATTGATCGCGGAGTTGTTCGAAATTCAGGATGACCTGGCGCAGATCATCGCTGGTGTTTTTGAGGGTTTTCTCCTGCACCTGCTTTGCCGGAACGCGGAGAAAGTTAAATACCTGGTTAAGGGTCTGGTCTTTAGCCACCAACAAATCTTCATAGACGATTTTTAAGGTAGGCAGGTTCAAGCGGTCCACATACGCCTGCAATTCTGCATCCGCCTGCTCCCTTTCTTCAAGGTATGTGGCGAATTCCTGCGGGTCGATTTCTGTCGCTGCCACCCGGTCTGACCGGTTGTACAGGTTCCATTTTCCGGTTGCTTCGAACAGCCGCCGGGCATTGATGCGCGAAACAACGGCTTTTACCCGGTTTCGACGGCGCATCTGGATGACCCGCACGCCTTTCTCGTGCAATACCTGGGTAAACCCATCTACATCCAACACATCTACGAGTTTGGTCTTGAAGCCGCGCGCCTTGACCCTGGAGATCGTGGGCAGAGTAAAAAACTCGCCCGCCCAGGATAACTGGTCCTTGGCGGAGGCGCCTTGCTGAACCAGAACAGAAAAACGTTCGTAAATAGCTTCAACCTGCGGATGAGAGGTGAGCAAGCTGGTGAGATAGGTGCTGCCATCGCGTTCGATAAACAGGATGACATACGGGGTAATTTGAGGGCGAAAATAATAACCAAAAAAACCTGCCACGGATCGGAAATTCCTTCCAGAATGGATTGTGAGCTCAGGATTTGTTGTTTGCCAGAGCCGTGCGCAGCAAGACTGAAAGCACGCCGCGGTTCAGCAGCCAGGCCGGGCGCAGCCTGATTCCCTGCCAGAGGTAGTCCCGGGCAGCTCGGCTGCGCTCCAGGCGGTACGCTTCAAATCCGTATTGAATGGCATTGCCTGCCAGGAGTTTGGCTCGGTTGCGGTGTAATTCGCCCAGCTCGGAGGGTAAGTGTGAATAAATGTTTTCCAGGAACCCAAGCGGCTCCGGGTTTTTGGGGGAAAGGGCAAACGCATTCAGCCGTTTGATTAATTCCTGGCTATGATTTTCCACCAGCTCCGGCTGTAACCGGATGGCAGTCCGCAGGTGATCCTGAGCCTGTGCATAATCGAGATGGTGATATGCCTGCATGGCCGCGCGCAGGTGAGCATTGCTGTAGGCCAGATCCTTGTACGCCAGCCAGCTTGCGGGTAAATCCGAGCGGGAAAACAGCTTATCCAGCACGGCAAAGGTAGCCTGCGTCATTTGCTGCCCGATGCGGGTCATCTGCTGGCGGTGAAAACGGTAATAAGCTACCGGTTGGGCGACCCAACCCATCCGGCAGCCGTCCAGGGCAAGACGCAGCCACATATCCCAGTCTTCATAGGAGCGCAGGGTTTCGTCGAAGCGACCCACCCGCTCCTGCCACTCCCGGCGTACGAGCACACTGCCGACATGCAGGGGATTGCCCAATAACCATTCTTCCGGTTTTCCGGGGACGGGTGAAGCGAATACCGCCCCGACCTGCCGGTCATGTTCATCAATCGGGATGGCCTGCCCGGCAACAAAACCCAGGTGTGGCTGTTCCTGCAGGGCGGATACCAGGGTAGCCAGTTTATCGGGCAAAAACAAATCATCCGCGTCGAGATAGGTCAGGTACTCGCCCAGGGAATGCTCGATGCCGGTATTACGCGCCCCGGATAAACCGCGGTTTTGCTGGTGAATATATCGCAGCCGGGGATCGTTGAAACTTTGCGCCACCCCGGGGGTATCGTCGGTCGAGCCATCATCCACCACTAACACCTCCAGGTGAGAATAGGTCTGGCCCAGCGCGCTCTGAATGGCTTTGCCCAGATACTGTGCCTGGTTATAGGCGGGGATGATAATGCTGACGAGGGATTTCTCCATGGTGGTCATTAAGGCAGGGTGGAACCATAGATTTTCCCCTCAGCGTTCTGAAATACCGGGGTTAAATTCAACCCATCCAGTATCTCAGCCTCTGTGGGGTTTTCCTGGCGTCCAAAACCGTAAAAATATACCAGGTATGCCTGCCCCTGGTGAATTTCCCGGCCGATTTTCGCCTGCTCGCAGGTGAAATTCTGGTTGACCTGGTTTTTCGAGCGTTCGAAAACCTTTGGTAAACGGGCGGCAGATCGGCGGGAGTGTAGATAAATGGCATCCGGCATATTGCTGTAGAGCTTATCTTC
>JAGUYX010000143.1 GCA_020061145.1 Anaerolineales bacterium
GCACAAAATGGTATAATTGTAGAAAGTTTCACAAATAAAGTGAGATGAGCATGGCTGCTACCAGGATTTACGAAGAAGACGCAATGTCCGTGGATGTGGGCAACCGATTAAGGGCTTTACGCACCCAGCGCGGCCTTTCCTTGCGCGCTCTGGCGCAAAAAAGCGGGCTCTCTGCCAACGCCTTGAGCAACATCGAGCGTGGCCAGACCTCCGCTACGGTCAGCACCCTCTACAAGGTTGCAGAGGGGCTCGGGGTGTCGATTACCGCCTTTTTCGAGACGCATACCAACGACCAGGATGTGGTTTTCCGCAAAGTAGACCAGCGCGTGCGGGTGCCGTTCTTACGCGGCCTGTGGGAAGGCCTGGGTGGGGAGGCCTTTGAAGGCCGCGTAGAGCCATTTATACTCACCCTGGAAAGCGGCGCCAACAGTGGGACATTCAATATTATCCACTCGGGGCACGAGTTTGTGCTTTGCCTGCGGGGGCAATTGGAATACCAGATTAAAGGGCAATATTATCTGCTCGAACCGGGTGATTCGCTGCTTTTCCTGGCGCATCTGCCCCACCGCTGGCGGAATACGGGCAAAACCGTGACCAACGCCCTTTTTCTTTTGTCCGATTTTGAAGAGCAGGATCGCCTGGCAGGTTTCCACACGCCGGGTCACTGAGCGGTCTATATGCGTTGATTTCCCCTCACCCAAACCCTCTCCCTCCAGGCGAGGGCTTTCTTCGAGCCTGCCGGGATTGTCCTCCTGAAGGAGGCGTTTTATGCCGACTGAAGGATCCCAAAGGCGATTAGGCGTCTCAAAATGCAAATCGCTACGGAGATCCTTCGCGCAGCCAAACGACGGCTGGCTCAGGATGACAGATGTAGGGTGGGAGCAGGGGCGGGATCGATTCAATGCTCAGCCCACTGCGATGCAGCCCCGAATCCCACCAAAACCCCCTCACCCAAACCCTATCCCCGGCGTGGAGAGGGCTATTCGTTCGTCTGGTGTCCATGCCCCGCATGGACACCCAGGCCCAGACGCTCTGCGTTGACCCTGGGTAGGTTGCCTGTATCCCGCGGAGCGGGCGCCGGGCTGACGGCGCCGGTCGTTAGGGGGATTCTGTTTGCAGCCCGGTTGCTTCTCATTGTGACTGGAAATTTCGGCAAAACGGGGTTAAGATAAACACGTGCGCACACCCATCCATCGACCAGCCGGAAACCTTTGCCCTGCACATGACGCCTGAAATCCTCATCACCCTGATCATTCTCGGTTTCGCCATCCTGCTGTTCATCAGCGAAAAGCTACGCTCCGACCTGATCGCACTGATGGTCATGCTGGCGCTGGTGATCGGCGGTATTCTGTCTCCCCTGCAGGCAGTCGCCGGGTTCAGCAGCCCGGTGGTGATCGTCTCCTGGTCGATGTTCATCCTCTCCGCCGGGCTGGTGCGCACCGGTGTGGCGACAGGCATCAGCGAATTTATGCTGCGTTTCACCCGGAAAGGGGAGGGCCGCCTGACCGCGGTGATTATGCTCGCCGGGGGGTTCATCTCCGGTTATACCGGAATGAATAACACCGGCACACTGGCTCTGATGCTTCCGGTCGCCATGGAGGTTTCCCGCCGGGCGCGCCTGGCTGCGTCCAGGGTGCTGCTGCCGATGTTAATGAGCGTCCTGATCGGAGGCATGTCGCTGCTGATCAGCAACCCGATCAACCTGCTGGTGAGTGAAATCATGGCCGAAGCCGGCCTGCCCCCCCTGCAAATGTTCGATTTCACCCCCATGGCGTTGATTTTTCTTTTCCTGGCAGTCAGTTTCACCCTGCTGGTCGGCCGCAAACGCCTGCCTGCCCGCCAGACTCCCCGCCCGCTGGCAATGAAACCCGGCGTCGCCCGCCAGGCCGCCCTGGAAGCCAATCATATTGCCGATTACGGGCTGGAAGAACGCCTGGCGACGCTGATTATCCCCGCCGACAACCCTCTGGTGGGCAAGACCTTGGCCGAAAGCCGGATCGGCACGGCCCTGGGGTTGAACATCCTCAGCCTGGAACGCAAATCCGGTGAACGCCTGGCGCCGGACACGTCTCTGCAACTGGAAAGCGATGACCGGTTGCTGGTGCTCGGACGGCTGGACCGGCTGCTCGAGTTGAAGGACCGCCCCCCTTACGAGGTGGTGGACGACCCGGTGACGGTGACCCATATCCTCTCGGCGCAGGTGGGGTTGGCGGAGTTCAAAATCAGCCCCGGCTCGAAGTTTGCCGGTCAATCGGTGGTCGATCTGGGGTTCCGGCAGAATTATGGGGTGAATGTGCTCGCCATTCAACGGGCGGATGTCATCCGGCGCACCAATTTGCAATCGCTGGTCCTGCGCCCGGGGGATGTGCTGCTCGTCCAGGGGCCGGTCACCCGCCTGGAAGATCTGCGCCAGGAGCCCGGTTTTCGCCATCTGAGTAAAGATGAGGCGCGCCGGTACCAGTTGGAAGACCGGCTGTTGTACCTGCATATTCCGGAGAATTCTGCGCTGGCGGGGAAAACTCTGGCGCAAGGGCGTTTTGGCTCGGCTTACGGGCTGACGGTACTGGATATCATCCGGGGCGGGGAGGAATGGTTGATGCCCAGCCCCGAAACGACCCTGATACCGGGGGATTTGCTGGTGGTGCAGGGACGCCCGCTGGATATTGAAGTGGTGCGCGGTCTGCGGGCATTGAAGATCGAGTCGCATGTGAAGATGGACCTGGATGAGCTGGAAGCCGGCCCGTTTTCTTTTGTGGAAGTGGTGCTATCTCCATATTCCCGCCTGGCAGGGCGTACGCTGCGCAGCCTGCACTTCCGCGAGAAATTCGGCCTGTCGGTGCTTTCGATCTGGCGGGGAGAGCGCGCCTACCGCACCGATCTGGGTGAGATGCAGTTGCGTTATGGCGACGCCCTGTTGTGTTATGGTCCCCGCGACCGGTTTGCTTTCCTGGCGCGGGAGGCGGATTTTATCGTTCTGGAGACGGGCTTGCAGGAACCGCCGCGCCGCAAACTTGCCCCGCTGGCGATTTTGATCCTGGCCGGGGTGATCGGCTCGGTGATGTTGAACCTGCTGCCTCTCTCCATCGCTGCCCTGCTGGGGGTGGTGCTGATGGTCGTCAGCGGCTGCCTGACGATGGACGAAGCTTACCTGGCGATCGAATGGAAGGCGATCTTTCTGATCGCCGGGATGTTATCGCTGGGCACGGCTCTGCAGCAAACCGGCGCGGCAGCGTTCCTGACCGGGGGGTTAATGGCGGTATTGGGCGGTTATGGCCCGCTGGCAGTGCTGGCAGGCCTGTTCCTGGTGACGGTGATCGCCACCCAGTTCATCCCCGACCCGGTGGTCGCGGTTTTGATGGCGCCCCTGGCGATCAACAGCGCACTGAGCATGGATGTCGCTCCATTTGCGTTTGTGCTGGCGGTGGCTTATGCAGCGGCTTGCAGTTTCCTGACGCCGGTGGCTCACCCGGCTAACGTGCTGGTGGTCAGCCCGGGTGGCTACCGGTTTTCGGATTTTGTGAAGTTCGGTTTACCGGTGGTGGCAGCGATTTTCGTGACTTGCCTGTTGTTATTGCCGGTGCTGTTCCCGTTTTAAGGGGGGCATGGGAGGAACCCCCTCACCCAAACCCTCTCCCGCCGGGAGAGGGCTTTCTTCGAGCCTGCCGGGATTGTCATCCTGAAGGAGGCGCTTTTTGCCGACTGAAGGATCCCTGTGGCGATGGGGCAGCTCCAGGCGGATGTCGCTTTAGGAATCCTTCGCGCAGCCAAAAGACGGCTGGCTCAGGAGGACAGAATAATCGCCCCTCACCAAAGCCCTCTCCATTGTGTGGAGAGGGCTTTTCACTTCCATTCAACCCGACACGGCCGGGGCTAATCCACGTCCTCGATGTGCGGCAGCCACCAGATGGCGTTGTTATTGCGGTTGGAATCATTCGCCTCCACCGTCAGGAACAGGTCGATCGTTTCTCCCTCCAGGAAGGACAGGTCGATATCCACAATGTTGTACTGCCCGTCGAAGGTCTCCCGCCAGGCGCCCAGCTCCACCCGTTGGCTGCCGGAAATCCGGTAGGAAACCGAGAAAATCACATCACAACCGCGCGAATCCTGGGCGCACATCACGCCGCTGCGGAAGCGATAACCATCCCGGATGCGGAGATTACGGAAGCGCCCTTCGATATACCCATCGGCGTTGCTGTTCGGCACGGTCAACAAACCGGGCTCGTTCTCCACCCGCCCGTTCTCCAGTGAAGGCCGGTCGAGGGGAACCACGTAACCGCGGCTGTCTCCGCTGCGACCCGGGCAGGGCAGGTCGTCTTCCGCATCGCTCTCCCAGTCCGCCTCGCAGACGCTGAATACAAAATCGTACACATAATCGGTTTGCGGCTCAGCGACCTTCACCAGCACCCAGAAGGGTTTGTCATTTTTGTCGCCGATGCCAAATAAATCGCCTTCATCATTGGCCAGCATCCAGTAACCCCGGTAATTGCCGGCCCGATTCGGTGCAATCAACTCCACGCTCAGATCGATAGTTTCACCCGGGCGCACGTTGGTATTCAGTGCGATGAAATTGGGTGCGCCCATCCGGTCGCCGCTCGTGAAGACCAGCGAATAATCCCGCGTCCAGGTGCACAGCCCCACATTTTGGATCCGCCACGTTTTGTTGAAGCGGGCGTTGATCGGGATGATGGTCCCATCCGGCACGTTGATATCGGCGATAAATTTAGCCGCGTCGCAGGGGGTGAGCTGCGGGGTATTGGTGGGGGGCGGGGGTGTGTTGGTCGGCGCCGGTGTGATGGTGGGGGTCGGCGTGGCGGTCGGTATATCCGTATTGGTCGGGGTGAATGTGGCGGTCGGCGCGTTCTGGGTCAGCTCCGCAGCCACCGTCTGCGCCACCTGGGTGCGGACGGCGTTTGCATCCACAGGCGCCAGAGCGGTTTGGGTCAACTCAGCGAAGACCGTCGCGGCAGCCTGGGTATGCACTGCACCGGGATCCACCGGCGGGGGGGTGACTTCGTCCAGGACGTTACAGCCGGCCAGCAGCAGGGCAGCGATCAACACCATGACGATCGATATCAAGCGGGTCAATGACATGGGACTCTCCTATCCAGTCTTGTGCGCCAGGCAAAACCCGCAAAATCAGCAGGAGATACCGGTACGATTGCCATTTTTTTAGTAAATCTTTCTGCAGGTAACCCGGCGCAACGGGGTAAATTTAAATGTTTACCATCCATCAGCTAAGACGAAAAGCAAGGGCGGATTGTTCCAAAAGCGCATAGATTTGCACAAAATTACATGAAATTCCGTGGCCGAATCACATTATCACATGATCCGGCCAACCCGGCGGGGTGAATTCACGCAAATCAAAGGGGTGATCACCCGTTACGGTTCGCTCCGCCTGGCCGGTACAAAGACCGGTAACCCCGCTGCGGAATGGTACTAACGTTCCATTTACCGATTCCTGGCATGTCCGTATGCTTGGTTTACTGGCAACGGGTCAACTGCAGGTTCAGAACCGGCCGTCGCCAGGGTTTTTTGTAGAAAATTCGCATGAAATAAACCCACAATCTCCATTAAAATGATGCGTTTGTGGATGAAGGAGATGGTATGC
>JAGUYX010000288.1 GCA_020061145.1 Anaerolineales bacterium
CCGGTCGGGGCGGTAATCCTGGCAGCCGGCGCTTCCACACGCTTCGGGCAGTCAAAAGCATTATTGGCATGGCGCGGCCAACCTTTCGTACGTTCCGTAACGCAGGCGTGTTTACAGGCCGGTTTGAGCACTGTGGTCGTCCTTGGTCACGCGGCAGACCGGGTGCGAGAGGCGATCGCCGATCTGCCGGTGAGGATTGTGACCAATGAACAGTGGGAATCCGGGCAGGCGGGGTCTATCCAGGCGGGTCTTTCTGCTTTGCCACCCGGCACAGGCGCCTGTATTTTTTGCCCGGTGGATATGCCGCATATTTCGTCTGTTTACCTGCACGCTTTGAAGCAGGAACACGCCCGCAGTGGGGCGGCGATTATTGCACCCCTGGTCGAGGGACAACGCGCTAACCCGGTTTTATTCGATAGTGAAACCTTTCCTGCGTTCGCGGACCTGCGCGGTGAGCAGGGTGGGCGCAGCCTGTTTTCCCGCTACAAGTTACATTACCTGCCCTGGCACGATCCTTCACTGATGCTCGACGTAGACACGCCGGCAGATTACGCGCGCCTGAAGGAGCTGGAATGATTGCTGCGGTGGTATTGGCAGCCGGGCTTTCTCAGCGTATGGGGCGACCCAAACTCAACCTGAGTTGGGGTGAGACTACGGTAATCGGGCGAGTGATTGAGGTCCTCCAGGGAGCCGGGATACAGCGCATGGTGGTGGTTACCGGTGGGAACCGGCGGGAGGTGGAGGCAGCCCTTCAGGAGTATGCTGTGCAAATTGTATATAACCCCGCCCACCAGACCGGCGAGATGCTTTCGTCTCTGCAGGCAGGTTTGATGTCCCTGGAGGCCGGTATAACCGCTGCCCTGGTCTGCCTGGGGGACCAACCCCAAATTGAACGGAAAGTCGTGCGCGGGCTGGTCAGGCTTTACCATCAAAAGCGCGGCGGTTTGCTCGTGCCCAGTTACCAAAACCGGCGCGGGCATCCCTGGATTCTGGGCCGGGATTATTTTGCCGATGTGCTGGCTTTACAGGAAGGGCAAACGTTACGCGATTTTTTAAACGCACACCAGACCGAGATCGCTTACCTCGAAGTGGATACCCCTTCGGTCCTGGCAGACCTGGATACCCCGCAGGATTATGCACAGCTTCGACCCGATTAACGTAGCCTGTTTCAATGTGCGGCTTACCGGCCGGCATGGTGTGCAAGTTTGTGCTTATTCAGGTTTGATAGAACAGGATGCGTTTAAAACCATATATACATGCAGTAAATGATTAATAGAAAAAATTTTGCGTTAGAATACCCCTTGGGTTAAGGTTTTCAGAGCGGGTTCCCGCCCTGAAAGTGGGAGGATTGGGGTAGGCGGGAAGAAAAAAGCCATTTCTCCCCGCCTGTCCGCTCCTGGGTTGTTATGGCAAGGCTGGCAAATGGAATGAGTGTTATTCGTGCGTTTATTGCGATTGAACTGATCCCGGAAATCCTGGAACAACTGGATCGCATCAGCAAGGAGATAAGACAGAAATCCGGGACACATGCGGTTCGCTGGGTGCCTGCCGCAAACATTCACCTGACATTAAAATTCCTGGGAGATGTTTCGGTCAATAACCTGGCCTTATTAACCGATGCATTGAGCACAGAGGTGAAATTACACCCACGTTTCACGATCAGCATTGGCGGCCTGGGAGCATATCCCAAGGTGCGTACTCCCCGTGTTGTCTGGGTGGGTGTGGAAGGCCCGGAGCCGCTCTATACCTTGCAGCGCAGTATCGAGATGCAAATGGAACGACTGGGATATGAGCGAGACCCGCGCGACTTTTCGCCTCATCTTACGCTGGGCCGGGTATCTCGCAGCGCCCGCCCGGATGAAATCCACCGGGTCAGTGAAGCCCTGGAGGATTATAAAGTTGGCTTTATCGGGTTAAATCCGGTTAACGAAGTGCGCCTATATCAAAGCGATTTGCGCCCTCAAGGTGCGATATACTCGCCTATCGTCTCGGCGCCATTAGCTGAAGTCATACCATAAGGCCCGGCTGTGTGGTTTTCGCATGCTAACATGCCTGAAAATGCTTAAAATCAAAATGAATGAAAATTAATTCGAAAATATCAGCGAGGTGATTTCTGGATACGATTAAACTTGCCCGTGAAATTGTCAGTGTTCTGGAAGAGAAGAAGGGAGAAGATATCCTTTTGATGGATATTCGGGAGCTAACCACCATGGCGGAATACTTTGTGATTTGCTCCGGAAGCTCCCATCGTACCATCGGCGCCCTGGCGGAAGCGGTGCGGGAAGATATTAAAGCCCACTACCACACCAAAGGCATCGTTGAAGGACAGCCGGAAGACGGATGGGTGCTGGTTGATTTCGGCGATATCATTTTGCATATTTTTTCACCCGACCAGCGCAATTATTATCGTCTGGAAGAGCTCTGGGAACGGGGAAAAATACTGCTGCGCCTGCAATAGACCGGGTTATTTTCCGCTCTTCACTTTACCCTGTCTCAGTCAAACCTCCAGGATCGAAATTACCCTGACGACCTGAGCCGCTGGATCTGGGATGGCGGGCGCTGCAGTTCAAATAAATCCGTCGTCCGGCAGTACATATACCCGCCCATCCTGCCGATTGGCTGCAATTTTTGGGGATCGATTTTATCGCCGTCTATCAGCACCTCTGGCGAGACGTGCAGGTGAACGATCTCTCCGATAACAATCGCTCCACCCCCCGGCTGGTTGCTGATAACGATAATCTCTCGCAGTTCGCATTCAAAATGCACCAGGCTATCTGCCACGCGGGGAGGTTTGACCCGGCGTGAAGGTGCTTTTTTTAACCCGGCAAACTCAAATTCATCCACTCCGGCGGGTAACTCAGCCGAGGTCTGGACCATGGCTTGCGCCAGGGATTCACTGACAATGTTAACCACAAATTCACCGGTTTCACGCACGTTATACAGGGTATCCTTGATGTTCAGATCGGTATTGCGGATATCCGGACAGAATAACAGGGTGGGTGGCTGCGCACATACCGCGTTAAAGAAGGAAAACGGCGCCAGGTTAGGTTTCCCGTCCGGGCTGAGAGTCGAAATCCAGCCGATAGGTCGGGGCAGGACTGACCCGATCAGGATTTTATAGAGCGATTTCCAGGGCAGATCACCTGCGGCTGTTTCGAGGTGTTCAGAAGTATTCATTCGGGGGAACCTTCCAGCCAGCTATGCATATATTCCGGTATTTCCAGTTCCAGGGCAGCCGTGGCGACCTGCAACGGGTAGAAGGTATCCACCATCACAGCCAGCTCATCGGTGCGCTGTTTGCCGATGGAAGCTTCGGTGGCGCCGGGTTGGGGACCATGCGGCAGGCCGCTGGGATGCAGGGTGATATCGTACTGGTTGATGCCCCGCCGGGACATAAAGTCTCCTTCAGCGTAATAAATAACCTCATCTGAATTGACGTTGGAATGGTTGTAGGGCGCGGGAATTCCCTCAGGATGATAATCAAACAGGCGTGGCACAAAAGAACACAACACGAAATTTCGTCCGGCGAAGGTCTGGTGCACTGGCGGCGGTTGGTGAATCCTCCCCGTGATCGGCTCAAAATCATGGATGCTGAAAATCCAGGGGTATAGATAACCATCCCAGCCCACCACGTCAAAGGGGTGATGATCCAAAATGTGCCGGCTGATACGCTCACGCGCTTTCACCCGTACTTCAAATTCACCTGTCTCGGCATGGGTATCGAGTTTTTCTGGCGGGCGGATATCGCGTTCGCAGTAGGGTGAATGCTCCAGCAACTGCCCAAACTCATTCCGGTAACGTTTTGGTGGAACTACCTGCCCCGGGGTTTCCACCACAAAAAAACGCGCCGGATCGTCAAGCTCCATGCGCCAGGTTGTGCCATACGGGATGACCAGATAATCTCCGGGCGAGACTTTCAGCGAGCCAAACTGGGAAAAAAATTCCACGGATCCTTCGTGCAAGAACCAGACCTCATAAGCCTGAGCGTTGCGGTAAAAATAGTTCATCGCCTGGTTCGGGCGACTGACTCCCAAGGTGACGTCGTTGTTGCCCAACAACACTCTCCGTGCTGCGACCGGGTCGCCGCCTGCGGGCGCATCGGCAGTGGCGAATGCCCGGTGGCGCAAAGGGCCATAGGCGGAATACTCCACGCTTGCAGCGCCCATGTCCTCGGTATGGACCACGCGTGGCGGTAAATATTGGTGGTACAGGATCGATTGTAAACCGGAGAAGCCTTCTAATCCCATTACTTCTTCACGGTAGAGGCCGCCATCGGGTTTGCGGAATTGGGTATGCCGTTTGTGAGGTATTTCGCCCAACCGGTAATAATATGTCATCTCAGACCTCCTCGGTTTAGTACAAGGACTTGAACTGGGGGCTAGCGCTTCCCGATCGGATTATGTAATACACCCAGCTGACTGATTTCCAGTTCGACCACATCGCCGGGTTGGAGCCAGGGACCGTTACCCGCGGTCAATTCCAACAGGCAGCCGCTCCCCACCGTTCCGGAGGCAATCACATCGCCCGGATAAAGCCAGACTTCCTCGGAGGCGCGGCTGATCAGCGCGCCCATGGAATAATAGATATCTTTAAAGTTCCCGGTCGAGCGAGGTTGCCCGTTGATTCGCGCCTGCATGCTCAGGTCATAGACTCCACTGCGACCGGTGGCACATATCTGTAACTCGTCCGGGGTGACGATCCAGGGGCCCAGCGAGGTGGCAAAATCCTTGCCTTTTGCCGGGCCGAGACCCACGCTCATCTCCTGGCGCTGAATATCCCGCGCTGACCAATCGTTGAAGATGGTGTAGCCGAAAATATACGCTTCAGCCTGGTTTTCGTGGATGTTTTTGCCGGTTTTCCCGATGATGCAGGCAAGCTCCAACTCAAAATCCAGCGCTTCGGTGTATGCCGGGTAAGGAATGGTCTCGTTCGGGCCGTAGATCGCCTGATGATTGGAGAAGTAAAATACCGGCATTTCATACCAGGCCTGGGGCACCTCCCGGCCGCGGCTGGCATTTGCCTGGCGCACATGGGCCTCGAAGGCGTAAAAGTCGCGTACCGAGGCGGGATGGGTCAGAGGCGCATGCAGCCGCACGCGTTCATGCGGAATTAAATCCTGGGCAGCGGCGTTGCCTAAGGCTGTACGCACTTCGTCCAGACCGGTTTCACCCGCCTGGATCAGTCGCAGCATATTCGGATATGGCAGCGAAAAGATGCCCTCGGGTAGAAAAACCCCGGGGCCGGGCAGACCGCCGTCCATGGAAAAGGTGACCAGGCGCATGGATTACCCGGGGTTACAGGTTGCCGCGGCGTGCCTGTTCGCGTTCCAGGGCTTCAAACAGGGCTTTGAAATTACCCTTGCCAAACCCCTGGCTGCCACGGCGCTGGATCACTTCAATAAATGCGGTGGGGCGGTCTTGCAAAGGTCGGGAAAAAATCTGTAACAGGTAACCTTCGTCATCCCGGTCGACCAGAATGCCAAGCTCTTGAATGGCGTCCAGGGGCTCTTTGATTGCCCCTACGCGCTCGGGGAGTATGCGGTAGTAAGTGTCCGGTACACGCAGGAATTCGATGCCGCGGGATTTAAGTTCCAGCACCGTGGTCAGGATATCGCCCGTTGACATGGCAATATGCTGCACGCCCGGGGTGAAGTAATAATCCAGGTATTCTTCCACCTGACTCTTGCGTTTGCCTTCTGCCGGCTCGTTAATCGGGAATTTCACCCGGCCATTGCCATTCTGCATTACCTTGGACATCAGGGCGGAATATTCGGTGGAAATATCCTGGTCGTCAAAGTGTTGTAATTGACGAAAGCCCATCACCCGGTGGTAGAAATTGACCCAGCGGTTCATCTGCCCAAGCTGGACGTTGCCGACAATGTGGTCGATAGCTGCCAGACCGGATGGTTGTGCCGGTAAGTCGAGTGGCCGGAAACCGGGCGCAAAAGCTCCATGGTAGGCCGACCGGTCAACAAACACGTGTAAAACCTCGCCATAAGTCTGGATGGCGGCGGTGCGGAATACGCCCTGGTCATCAACCTGCTCACGCGGCGACCAGGCGCTGACCGCGCCACGGCTGGTGGTTGCCTGCCAGGCCTGTTCGACATTCTCCACTTCCAGGGCGATGACTTTGACCCCATCGCCATGGATCATGTGGTGGGCAGCAACCGGGCTGGTGGGATGGTATGCGGCGGTCAGGACAAAACGAATTTTCCCGGATTCGAGCACATAAGAGGCTGATTCGCGGTTGCCTGTCTCCAGACCGGAATAAGCCACCGGTTGAAAGCCAAACCCTTTCCACCAGTAATACATGGCTTGCCGGGCATTACCCACGAAAAATTGAATGTGGTCGATACTCTTGATTTGTAGGAAATCAGCTTCTTCGGTCATGGGACGACCGGTTACGGCTGGTATCGTTTGATCCATACGTTCCTCCTGAAGTTAATCAGACGAGTTGATTTCAGCTTTCCTTCCATTGGCTGGCTTCATCGAGCCGGGTTTTTTCTTCAGCGCTCAGGTGTACGCCGGTTGCAGCAAGGTTATCCTGCAATTGCTCCAGGTTACGCGGCCCGA
>JAGUYX010000098.1 GCA_020061145.1 Anaerolineales bacterium
CGTGGCATCCTGTTCAATGTTACCGGCGGCCCGAACCTGACCCTGTTCGAGGTCAACCAGGCAGCCGCCATTATCAAGGAGACGGCTCACCCGGATGTCAACCTGATCTTTGGCGCAGTGATCAGCCCAGATATGGACGATGAGGTCCGCATTACGGTTATCGCCACCGGATTTGAGCGCACGGGTATGCCTCGCCGTATTCTGGAAAACCCGAAACCGCGCATGGAGACCCAACCCCGTCCCTACAAGGAGCAGGCAGAACGCCCGACTTCGGTTCAACGACCCATGCAGGATTTCCAACCACAGACGCTCAACACCGACGAGCTGGATATTCCCACCTTCTTGCGCAAGCGTTTGCGCTGATGAACGACCTCCGGTATCGTTTTTTCCAGGGACACAGCAGAACGCCTGTTGTTTGGGTAAGTAATTTTTTTCTGGAATAACATGCCACCGAGAAGGTACAAGGTTTTCGGAACACCGGTGATCACGGATTAAAGCCTGTTCTGACCGATTCTTGGAATGAGCAGACCACACATCTTATCGCTGGGATATTGGTATCGACGGCTATCAGGGAATGGCCGTCCTCCTCCCGGCCCTCCCTGAAAAGCCTGATTGCCGGGTACAATCAGGCTGTGGCCTCTTTGCTGAAATCAAAAGATGCGCTCCAGAGTAATTGTTGGGGCGCATCTTTTGATTAATGAAACAGTCTATTTCTGCAGGTAGATTTGGTTGACAAATAAGAACAAATTTTCTATAATATGGGTACAGGGTGAATCCTATAGAGGCTTTGGAAATGTGGCTGGCAGGCAGTAGCCTTAACAAATTTGGAAGTTTCCAAATTATTAAGATTAATGTTCTGAAATACCGCTTGCATTTGAATAGTGGTTATGCTAGAATGGTGACCTGTGTACCCACCATATATCCGGGTCAATAAGTAAGCAACCCCCATATATGGCGGCAACATTTGTTCTAAATACCCTGAAGGACCTGCATGCACTGTCCGTATTGCCAGTTTGATCGTTCACGTGTTGTCGATACTTCGCACGACTCTCGGGGTGGGATCCGTCGCCGCCGTGAATGCGAACGCTGCAGGCAACGCTTCAGTACCTACGAGCGCCCGATCCTGGCGACGCCATTAATTGTCAAACAGGATGGCACCCGTGAAGAATTCGATCGAGATAAACTGGTGCGCGGCATTCGCATTTCTTGCGCCAAACGGCCGGTTTCAGCAGCCGATATCGATCGCCTGGTTGGTGAAATTGAATCAAAATTACAGGGTATGGGTCGAGAAGAAGTATCATCACGCGTGGTGGGGGACATGGTTATCAATGGATTACGGGAGCTCGACCAGATCGCCTATATCCGGTATGCCATTGTTTATTTGGGTTTTGACGATTTAAAAGCTATCCGCGAAGAAATCAACCGCTTGCTTGAAAACTGAGCTGCATCCAGAACACAACCCCTCAGGCCATCCTGTCTGTATAGGAACCTAAGGAATTATTTATAGACTTTAGAGGAGTTGGAGCCATGTCTGAATCAACGGTTAAGCCGACCCAGTTTACAGGATTATTGCCAACCCCGCCTATCCCTGAAGATCTCGGCGAGATTCAGTTAACCGAAAATGCCCGACGCGTATTCGAACGTCGTTACGTCCGCCGTGGGCCGGATGGAAATCTGGCTGAAACGGCAGAAGAAACCTTCTGGCGGGTGGCTTATCATGTCTCCAAAGCAGAAGCTGCCTGGCAAGGAGCGGTAGAACAGTCTGCGCGTGAGTTTTATCAATTACTTTCAACCCGCAGGTTTTTCCCCAACTCCCCTACCTTCACCGGGGCCGGCACTCCTTTAGGTCAACTGGCAGCCTGTTTTGTCCTGCCGATCAGCGATGATATGGGCCGGCATTCAATGGGTATTTTCCAGACGTTGCGCGATGCCGCATTAATCCAGCAAACTGGCGGAGGGAATGGATTTGCTTT
This sequence comes from Anaerolineales bacterium, assembly GCA_020061145.1. Classification (GTDB taxonomy): domain Bacteria; phylum Chloroflexota; class Anaerolineae; order Anaerolineales; family DRKV01; genus JAGUYX01. The sequence goes on from JAGUYX010000098.1 coordinate 1,974, forward strand.
TTCCCGTTTACGCCCTAAGAAAACCCTGGTGAAATCATCGGCAGGTCAGGCAACCGGTCCGGTCGGTTTCTTGCGGGTTTACGATAAAGCTTTTGGTGAAATTGCGCAGGGAGGCACACGCCGGGGCGCCAACATGGGTGTTTTACGCGTGGACCATCCGGATATCGAAGAATTTATTACCTGTAAAACAGATGAAAATGCAATCACCAATTTCAACATTTCTGTTGGTATAACAGATGCTTTCATGCAGGCTGTCAAAGAAAACGGCATGTGGGAATTACGCTTCCCGGATGTGCGTGATTTACGGTATCGTGGCTGGAATGGCACGATTGAAGAAGCAGAAGCAGCCGGATTGCCTATTCTTGTGCACAACACAGTGCGTGCGCGTGATCTGTTCGAAAAAATCGTACAGCAGGCGCATCATAACGGAGAGCCCGGTGTACTGTTCCTGGATGCAGCCAATCGTTCCAATCCGGTTCCCCACCTGTACGCCCTGGAAGCGACCAATCCATGCGGCGAGCAATGGTTAGGACCGTATGAAAATTGTTGCCTCGGCTCGGTAAACCTGGCCGAACACTTTGCCCCCGACGGAAATGTAGATTGGGAGAAATTACGTATTTCGGTTGAACTTTCCACCCGTTTTCTGGATGATGTGGTGGATGCGAATGCTTATGTGCCGGCTGTACCTCAACTGCGTGAAGCGGCGATGAACGCGCGCCGGATTGGATTGGGCATCATGGGCCTGGCGGATCTGATGTACCACTGCGGCATTCGCTACGGTTCTGAAGAAGGGCAGGAATTCGCCGCTCAGGTAATGGAATTCGTCCGCTATCACGCCATGCTCACCAGCATAAAACTGGCAGAAGAGCGTGGACCTTTCCTGGCAATCGAAGGTTCTATTTACGACCCAAACAACCTCACCTGGTCGCCTCCCCAACCTTTGTTCCCTTACCAGCATGATTACTTCCGTCCTGCTATCGATTGGGAAAGTGTGGTGGATGGCATCCGCAGTTATGGAATACGCAATGCAGCTCAGACAACCATTGCCCCAACCGGCACAATTGCCACAGTCGCTGGTTGTGAGGGATATGGCTGCGAACCGGTCTTCGCCCTGGCATATATCCGGCATGTGAATGACCAGGGCCGCGATCTGCAATTGATGTACACCAGCCCCCTGTTCGAACAGGCCTTGATCAATGCCGGCCTGGATGCAGACGAACGTCAGGAGATTTATACCGAAGTCATGGAACAGGGTACCTGCCAGTATGCTAAGCTTGTTCCGGAAAGGATAAAGGATGTTTTTGTCGTTTCTGCGGATATCAGCGCCGAAGAGCACGTACGTATGCAGGCAGCGTTGCAGGCATTTGTAGATAACAGCCTTTCGAAGACGATCAACTTCCCTCCTGGGGCCACCGTAGAAGATGTCGCCAGGGCGTACCAGCTCGCCTGGGAATTGGGTTGTAAAGGTATCACCGTATATGTCACTGGTTCGCGAGAAAAGGTCGTGCTCGAGACGCACGCCACCGCCAGGGAAAAACAGGCAGCGGACGAGCGCGTAACTGAAGCGTTGGAAAAACAAACCGCGCAGCAATACACAATCTGGCATGAAACCAAAAAGCCGCGACCACGTCACCTGCCGGGATATACCTTCAATGTCAATACCCCGCTAGGGAAGGCCTTTGTCACCATCAACGAAAACGGCGGTAACCAACCTTTTGAAGTTTTTATCAATACCGCCAAAGCCGGATCAGAAACAGCGGCTGTTTCCGAAGCCATCGGGAGGCTGATCTCCTACATACTAAGGCTGGCATCTCCAGTATCTCCGCGTGAACGTTTGAAAGAAGTGGTGCGGCAACTCTCCGGGATTGGCGGTGGACGATCGCTGGGCTTTGGGCCAAACCGGGTGCGCTCCCTGCCCGATGGAGTGGCTCACGTATTACATGAATATCTGGAAGATAGCGCCGGGCGGCAAGTTGAAGGGCATAATCCAGGGCACGCAGCCGGGAATGGCAGCCGTACGGCAACCAGCAGCCAGACATTGTTCGAACAACCTACTCTGACAATAGGTGATCTATGCCCGGAGTGTGGTCAGGCGGCAGTGGTCAATGAGGAAGGTTGCCGCAAGTGTTATGCCTGCGGGTACAGCGAGTGTTAATTTATTCTGGAGAAAACGGTAATTAATTACAAAGAACTGAAAAAAGATTGACAGTTCAACCACTGACTGGTAAACTTCTATGCGTAGGATGCCAGGTTGTTACCGTTGGACGCAAGGATAACGATAGCCCGGACGAAAATCCTGGGCTTTTTTTGCGCCTGATCCGATGGGATTTACCAGCATCAAAAGCAACAAATTTTTTATACAGGAGTATCAGAAATGTCTGAACGAGTTACCGGCACAGTCAAATGGTTCAACGGCGAGAAAGGCTATGGCTTTATCTCCAATGAACAGGGACAGGATGTATTTGTCCACTTTTCTTCGATCCAGGCAGAGGGCTACCGCACTTTGCTCGAAGGTCAGGAAGTGGAATACAGCGTCGAGACCACACCCAAAGGTCTACAAGCTGTCAACGTCACCATCATTAGCTAACAACCCTGGCGCAATTGACATATTAAAAAAACCCCTGGTTTCCAGGGGTTTTTTTTATTAACCTGAGCAATTTTACAAATTATTCTTGGGTGAACGAAGAATTCATCCAGGGTTTATCAGGTCAATAAATGAAACGCTAATTTTCGGCAGTGGCATATAAAGAGCGTGAAAGTATGTCGATTAACATCTGATTATTTACCCGAGAGGCCTGCTCTGGCGCTCCAGATAATGACCACGCTTTCATCATCGGTCGGGATAATCCGACTCTGGTCAGGCTCCGGCTAAGCTGCGTACGTAAAAATAGTTCCAGTGCATCTACCGAATCCCACACATTAATCACCAACAGGCGACGCTGTGGATTTACTGCGTCGTACAGGGCAGTCCCATCAGATAATTTTTCTGTCCAGGATAACTCAGCTAACAATTGGTGAAATTGCTTCAAACTGACCCCCGACCACTCAAATAAGCATGCCACCATCAAACACCTCCTCCCCGACGGTATCGATCACAGCAAATCTCTAACTTTAGAACGCGGGTTCAACTCTGGGATCTACTATAGCATATATATTCGGATATTTAACATCTAATTTCTTTGGCTTCACTCTTCGAACTCTGTTTCGATACTCAAAAATTTAATAATATCCTTCCTGCGCAACAAACCTACTAAAACACCATTCGATACCACGGGCAACTGGCGTACATCCCGTTGGGTCAGTTGCTCAAGAGCATCGGCGCTATCTGCGTCTGGTTTAATCACGACGAGCTGATCAATGGGCGTCATAATTTCTCCGACGTTCACGATACTCCAGCGATCACGAGTGATCTTCCGCACATCTTCCAGAGTTACCAACCCTGCCAGACGTTCACCATCGAGAACTGGGAAGGCATGGTCATCGCTACCCAGCACATATTCGCTAATCAGGTTCTCGATGGATAAGTGTTTATCGACGACAGGCGGGTTGCGACGCATCAATTTTGCGACCGGTATCCCTTCCAGAATATCGCGGATGACCACCCGCCGGTAACTTTGTATCGAGGCGCTATTCAAGAACCAACCGATGAAAACCAGCCACAGGCCATTAATCAAACCACTACCCAGAAGAGGCACCTGGAAACCGAACAACATGGCAACCCCGGAAACAATCAGTATCCAGGAGATCGCCTGCCCGACCAAAGATGCCTGATGGGTGGCCCGGCGCAGATTGCCGCTTATCCACCAAAGAATTGAGCGTAATACCCTGCCTCCATCTAGAGGAAAACCCGGCACCAGATTGAATACTGCCAGGATCAAATTTACCGATCCCAGCCATGCCAATATGGAGGCTAAAGGCCCCAAATTGCGCAATACTCCGCTCATCTCTGTGCCTGGACCTTGATCGACCACATATTGAATTCCTCCCAAAAGTGCGGTTAAAAACAACAGGCCAATACCAATTAATAAACTGGTGAGAGGGCCAACGATGGTAATTAAAAACTCGGAGCGTGGTGAGGCAGGCTCGCGTTGAATATTTGAGACCCCTCCAAACATGAATAAAATGATACTGCGCACCGGGATACCCTGCGAAATGGCTACGAACGAATGCGCCAGCTCATGAGCCAGAACCGAAGCAAAAAATAAGATCGCCGCTAACATGGCTAAACCCCAGCGTAAACCGGTACCCCATTCCGGATGAATCTGGCTAAAAAAAATCGCCAGATTCCAACTGATTAACAGGAAGATTAACAGCCAGCTCCAGTCGATTAATATCTGGATACCCGCGATTTTTCCTATACGAAACCCTTTCTGCATAGGTGCCTCCAGGATGTATAGTTTTTCGAGTGAGCAATGTGAGTGGTGGTCGAGATGTGTATATTAATACCATAATTGAAGGCATTGTCATAAATTTCAGGATTCTGCCAGGATAACACCCGGAACACAGATACAACGGGTGATATCTAAACTACTGAGTTGAATTATTTGCATTTCAAACAAAATATCACTATACTCATTAAGTAGCGAAAAGCGTCAGGGATAACGCTTTGGAGGATGGAGGCAATATCACCAGCCAATCAGGTTCGCCCCACCCCACGATCTGGCTCCAGGCTCTCCTTGTTGGAGCACACAACACATCTACCTGATCAATTCCCTCTGAGGATGCTTTACCCCGACCCATCAATCGCCGAGTCGGCAGTTTTTGGTGTGGTTATTTTTTGATTCTATTAAGTATTTTTTCCCAGGAAATCAGGAGGAACAGTATCTATGGTTACCGAAAAAAAAGAAAGCGCAAACAAACCTCAGGAATTGGGAAGTCGTGGGTTTACCCCAGCGGGCATGGATTCGCTACCATCTGACCAACCCCAGGCGGAATTAATGTTGCCAGTCCCATCCGCTTCAGGCGGCGCGGTTGACCCGCAGGTTTTTGAAGCCTGGAAACAACATATGATCCAGGGTTTCGAGCGTAACAATAAAATGTTTGCCAGTATCCTGGACGCTTTCATACGGCCTTATTGGCTGACGGTGCGCATGTATCAGGCCATGTTTGTTGTTGGATTGAGTGGGCTGGTTCTGGCAGCTGTACTGGGTGTGACGCAGGGAATTTCCTTCGGAGTGCTGTTTGGGGGTATGTCGATTGTTTCTTTTCTGACGTTTTTCCTTAGCCGACCATTGGCTTCGTTGGAACAAAATATCCAATTTATCACCTGGTTGGGGCTGGTTTACAACACGTACTGGACACGCCTGATGTATGCCAACAACGAAGCCACAATTCAGACCGATCTGGAAGACATCCTCAACCGATCAGTGGAAGATATCGTTGCTCTGCTGGATAAACAGGCAGAATTAACCGGTAAAAGACCGGGCTTGCCAGAGGATAAAAACTCAGGGGGAGAGGTATGAACCCTACAGCCGATTTAAAAGATCTGAAGCTGGAAGAATACCAACAAAAGTTGATCGTAAACCAGCTGCGTAGAGAAGTTTTCAGCCAGCTCGATCCGACTGCTTCTGCATCCATGTTTAATGCCCTGGCTGAAGCTGAGCAAAAGCTCAGTGAAATCGAGAAACAGGTGGCCGTCGAGCTGAGCCTCCGCAGTGCTGGGGGAGTCCTGGGGGCAGAATCCACAGGATTGGAAGCCAAAGCGGAATTACGCATGGCACAGACGCCTACTTCGTACTACCACCTGCTGGATCAAACTGAGACCCCTCTATTCACCTGTTCGGTGATCAATGCCTCAAACGATATTCGCCGGGTGAGGGTGATCGGGTTTGTCGAAGGTTATTCTGCCCGTTCGGTGGATACCGCGGAGTTAGCGCCTGGCGATCAGGTCTCGTTCGATCAGCTTCCCACTTTTTTCCCGCAAACGTTGAAGGAAATAAATGAACTTACCCGGGCTACGTTGAATGTCCTGATCGAAGACCTGGATACAGGAAAAACCGAAATTCACCGCACCTACCCTATCTGGCTTCTGGCGCGTACCACCGCCCCTCTGGCAGTAAAAGATCCTAAAACCGGCGCCTGGCAAGATATGACCCCCTATTTGGGCGCTTATGTTACTCCGAATGCCCCGGAGGTGATGGCATTTCTTGCCGAAGCGATCAACCATCATCCGGAAAAACGCTTCGTCGGCTATCAGGCCGATGAAACCCAGGTGGAACCGCAAATCAAGGCTTTGTTCAGCGCCTTACAAAATGCCGGGATTCACTACGTCAACTCGGTGATCGACTTCAGCCCTGATACTGGTTCGGCAAACCAGCGCGTACGTTTACCGCGTGAAAGCCTGAAGCATAAATCTGCTAATTGTATCGACGGTACCGTCCTGTTTGCCAGCCTGCTGGAAGCGATTTCTCTCAGCCCGGCGATCGTGATTATTCCAGGACATGCTTTTCTGGCGTGGGAAACCTGGAGCGGAGCGCCGGATTCGTGGCGTTACCTGGAAACAACCATGATTGGATCCCACACATTCGAACAGTCCACGGCTTCCGCCCAAAAAACTGCAGAAACCTATCTGGAGCTGGCCAAGCAGGATCCTGCGCGCTTTCGCCTCCAGCCATTGCGCATTTTGCGCACCAGTTATGGCATCACCCCCATGGAGTAAAACATGACTCAACCACTCTCTGCACCACCCGAACATATCGTAGTGTTTATCCCCGGGTATATGGGTAGTTTATTACGCGACCGTACAACAGGTGAGATTGTGTGGCTGGACCTGGCGGGGATACTAAAAAATCCGCTTCGTTTGCCGCAGACAGTGGATAACCTGTTTACGAAAATGCACTACCCCAATCCGGACCTGGAGCCTGCCGGTATTTTGGATCAGGTTGTATTTGTGCCGCCTTTATTTAAACAGGAGCAATATGGGCGTATGTTGGTGGCGCTGGAAAAAATGGGGTACGCGATCAACCCACAATCGCCGCCGAACAATCGCCCGTCGGCTTATACCTTTGCTTATGACTGGCGTCAGGATAACCGCCTATCTGCCCGCCAGCTTGGTCAGGCAATTACGGAGTGGAAATCTCGTCACCCAGGCGCGGAAGTCTGGTTAATCGGCCACAGTAACGGTGGGATCGTTGCCCGCTGGTATATCGAAAAAGAAGGCGGCAAAGAGCAGGTTACCCGCCTGTTTTTGATGGGTTCTCCCTGGGATGGGTCTCCAAAAGCAATCCAGGTGATGCACGGCGGGTTACAGGTAATGTTCATGCGCCTGTTAAATCTCTTCGATGTCCCCCAACGGACCCGGGACCTGATCCGCAGTTTTCCTTCTTTCTACCAACTCATACCGGTTAATAATCCATTCTTGCGATCGCCTGACAACGACGTGATCGATCTATTTTCCGATAATGGTTGGCTGGAAACCGACGAACAACGCCAGATGCTGGCGGATGGAAAGAAATTTAACCAGGATCTGGGGACAACCTTAAGCGTGGAGACGTATTGCTTCTTTGGCTACCGAAAAGAGACTACAACCGGTGGCATCCTCAATCGCAACGCTTCCGGTGAATGGCTTGATATTATCTGGGACCGGACGGAGGCGGGCGATGGCACCGTTCCGGAACGCAGCGCCGTCCACCCGAACGCAAAAGAAAAACTCCCCTTTCGCGTCAGCCATGGCGATATTTACGTCAGCACTGATGTCCTGGAAAAGCTGGAGTGGGAGTTAGCCCGCAAGTACCGCGCGGGCGTGCTTGCGGAAGCCTTCACCGAACACCTCCATATCATGTTTGAACCTGAAAAGGACGTGTATTTCCCTGGTGAAATCATCCAGTTATGGGCGACGGTGGATCTGGTTGAAAACGGTTTACCGGTTGAAGACGCGTTCATTACGGTTCAGCTCAAGCTGCGCGAAGCGTTGCAACTGGGAGAAGGGCACCCCGTTGAAGTATCCCCTGTGTCGACGGTTTTGGTCGCAGACAAAGAAAATCCGGGGCGTTATATCAGCACCCTGCAAGCGCCCGATCAAAATGGTTATTACCAGCTGGTTGCATTAGTAGATGTCGAACAAGAAGAAATCGTAATGCTGGAAGAGCTTGTACTGGTGGAAAGTGAGCCTGGGGAAGAGCAAATCGAATCAATCTTCGGGCCAGTTGGTGAAGCAGCCATTCCCACAAACGGCGGCGAGGCAGAACCCAAAACCGGCACAGAACCGCCACCGGACTTAAGCAGCGACCTTTTCCCCCGAGCGCCCATGCCTCCTCCACCTGCTCCACCGGCTGAGAGCGGTCCAGGATCGAGGGATTTTTTTGAACCGGTTGACTTTGCGGGACCGGTTGCAGGCCCATCCACACCGGAAGCAGAAAAACCACCCTCCGGGGAAGAAAGCCGTTTTTTTAAGGCGGAATTCCCGGGACAGGACCCCAAACAACCACTCGCACCCGGTAAAAAAGTTCCCTTGTCGGTATTTGTGGATGTCAAAACCAGTCCAGGTGAAATTGCCGTGGGCTTTCAGAATGAAGAAGTCTTCACGGCTGAAGAAGAATGGGTCGAGCTCCAAGTTTCGCTGGTGAGTAAAGACTTTAAGCTTTACAACGAAGGTCCGCAAAATCTGCTGGTACCCCGAACTGGCCCCTCCTGGAATCGAGTAACCTTTGTGCTTGAACCTTTGCGCTCCGGCGTGGGGGAAATAACCATCAACTTCCTGAAACAAAACAACTATATCCGCGGTATGTTCCTCAAAGTGAATGTGGGCGTGGGTGAGAACCTGCTGGCTGGCGAGGTGGAAGTTGTCGGGCGACCTCTCGAAATGGCAAACCTGACCGGAAGGCGCGATCTGAACCTGTTCATCCGTAAACACAGCCGAGATGACCAGTTTATTCTGGCGCTGGCGCATGATGGAGTCACCCTGGAAGCGCCAGTTGAGATCGATCCCCTCTATTTGAACAGCCTGGTGCTGAAAGCGCGCAAAGAATTGCTGGATATCGTCTACCTGTATAAAAAGAACGGGCAGATCGAGGTGTATACTCCACGCCGCGGTCAGGAACCGCCGGATACTTTGTATTACCAGTATCCGGTGCAATCCATTCCCCCCGAAATGCATCGAGAGGCATTGTTCCGTCTGGCAAAACGAGGATGGTTCTTATTCAACGAGTTATTTTTTGGTTTGAAGGCAGGACCCAAAGCCGGCGCGCTGGGTGCGTGGTTAATGCAGCAGGCGCTGGAAAAGGATAGGCTGCAAATCCAGATCACCTCCCAGGAGTTTCTGTTGCCCTGGGGTATTCTTTATCTGGCGGATGAAGCACCATTCACAGCGGACGAAGTGGAGCTCAACCGTTTTCTGGGATTTCGCCATATTATCGAGCAGATTCCGCTCGACCAGCATGTAGAAACACCCGGCGAAAAAATCCCCGTGACTCCTAACCTGAAAGTCAACCTGGTTTTGAACCTGGGTATCGATCAGGAATTTGGCATCAGCGCTGCCAAAGATATGCAGGCGTTCTGGAAAACGTTGAGCGAGAAGATGGAAAACCGCTTGCTTATCGAGGAAGGTTTTACCAGCCAGGA
>JAGUYX010000316.1 GCA_020061145.1 Anaerolineales bacterium
GTCTTGCCCGGTCTGTATGCCGCCGGGGAGGTAGCCTGCGTATCGGTACATGGCGCCAATCGCCTGGGAACCAATTCATTGCTGGACCTGATTGTATTTGGCAAACACGCCGGTCTCCACGCTGCCGAGTTTGCCAGGCAGGCCGATTACCAGGCCTTGCCTGCCGACCCCACCGATTTCGTACGTGGTCAACTGGAAGCATTACGCACCGGGAGCGGCAAGGTGAAGGTCGCTGACCTGGCTAATGAAATGCGAAGTGTGATGTTCGAGCATGTGGGCGTGTTTCGTACCGAGGCAGGCATGCTCCAGGCGCTGGAGAAGGTGCGTGAGCTGAAGGAACGCTTCAAAGAAGTGCGGGTTCAGGATCAGGGTAAAGTATTCAACATGGAGCTGTTAAATACCTGGGAAATTGGCAATTTGCTCGACCTGGCGGAGGTGACGGCGGCATCGGCACTGGCACGCAAAGAAAGCCGCGGCGCCCATGCCCGGGAGGATTATCCCAAACGAGATGACCCCAACTGGCTGAAGCACACCCTGGCCTGGTTGGAAGACGGGCAGGTGCGGCTGGATTACAAGCCGGTGGTGATTACCCAATACCAGCCAAAGGAACGTGTTTATTAGTGAATTTGCGCAAAGGAGCCGGGAATGCAAGTTAATCTTAAAATCTTTCGCTATAACACCGAGAAGGGCGGGAAATTTTCATACGATACCTATACCCTGGAAGCTGAACCCACAGACCGGGTGCTGGATTTACTGGAATATGTGCGCAATTACCATGATGGCACTCTGGCTTTCCGGCGCTCGTGCGCCCATGGGGTATGCGGCTCGGATGCCATGCGCATTAATGGGGTTAACCGATTGGCATGCAAGGTGCTGGTGAAAGACTTGAATACTACCCAGATAACGGTTGAGCCTCTTCTGGGGTTGAAAGTCATTAAAGATATGGTGGTGGATATGGAGCCGTTTTTTGAGCATTATCGCTCCGTATTACCGTACTTTATTAATGATGAGCCTGCTCCAGAAGATGGGCGTGAAAGACTGCAAAGCCCTGAAGCCCGTGAACGTTTCGATGACACTACCAAGTGTATTTTGTGTGCCGCCTGTACCACTTCGTGCCCGCCATTCTGGTCGGATGGTACATATGTCGGTCCGGCAGCGATTGTCAATGCTCACCGGTTTATTTTTGATGACCGTGACCGCGCCGCTGAGCAACGGCTGAAAATCCTCAACGAGCAGATGGGTGTCTGGCGCTGCCGTACATCCTTCAATTGCACTGAGGCCTGCCCACGGGACATTAAAGTCACTCAGGCGATCGCCGAGGTGAAACGCGCCATCACCACAGGCAGAGTGGACTGAAAATGATTTTTCCCGGAAACGGATAACCAAAGATCTGACATCTTGTCTCAGGTTTCTCCGGCTGCTATAATTTGCGCCGCTGCCCCAATAGCTCAAAGGATAGAGCAAGGCTCTCCTAAAGCCGAGATCCGGGTTCGACTCCCGGTTGGGGCCAAATTGTGAAATTAATAACCAGATTGTCAGGATTTTCTACTTGATTTAATCAATATTTTCGTGTATGATTCAAGTCACTTGAGCGTCTGGGTGCCCCCCTCACCTGGGCGTTCAAGTTTTTAACCCCCAGAACCATAATTTCCACCGGAAAAACGGATATATAACAAATCGCGGCCAAAATTGCGCTTGTATTTCCTAAAATATATGGTAGCATAGGGCCAGCAGATGTCAGGGTGCCCCCCTCACCCTGGCATCTGCTCTTTAAGCGCCTGTTGCTTTGTTTTTACAATGCTTTAATCGCCCAATCTGGGCATCGAGTAAAATTAATCCTGCGCCAGACGGCTGCCTCGTCCGGCGCAGGTTCCAAGGAGAGGAGAGAAGTTCCCGGTTTCCGCTGGTGTTCCTTTCCCTGCAAGGAATGGAGTCCGCCAACCGGATTGAGGGTAGTTTCGGGCTTGGGAGGCCATCTCAACCTCAACCGAAGAACTTCCTCCTCTATTAAGTACTCATTAATGAACTGAATGGTTTAACCCGCGGGGAAATCGACGTTTTCAGCCGGGAAAACATGTCTCCCTCGATTGTAATTTAATAGGTTTCAATGATCTTACGCAGTCCACGCGGGTGGTCGATATCGTAGCCGCGGGTAAAAGCAAGGTGCATGGCAAACAACTGCCCGGGTAGAATCGCCATCAGAGGGGAGAGCCATTCCGGTATGCCCTCTGGCAAGGACAAGGGGGTAGTTCCCTTCTCCAATGTAGCCCGGTCGTCACTGACCACAATAATTTCTGCACCGCGTTCTTTGAGTTTAAACATCGTATCCTGGATTTCGGGTAAGGTTACACCTGAGGGCGCGATAACGATCGTGGGAAATCCTTCATCGATCACGGCCAGTGGGCCGTGCAGGAAGTCGGCGCTGCTATATGCTTCCACAATCGAATAAGTCAGTTCCTTGAGCTTTAGCGCCAGCTCAAAAGCCGTGGCGTAATTAAAACCGCGTCCAATTACCACGCAGTGTTGCATATAGCGGTAACGCACAGCAGCTTCAGCGATTTTCGTCTGCTGTACCAGGGTTTCTGCCATATAATCGGGCGCACGGTTGAGTACCGTTAACATTTGCTCGTCGGTTGCAAGCAAAGCGCTCAGCAAGGCAATCAATGCCAATTCAGCGGTATAGGTTTTAGTAGCCGCCAGCGATCTTTCCTTCCCGGCGTGTAAATACAGATTGTGTTCCACGAGTTGCCCAAGCTCAGAAGTGGGATTATTGGTCAGTGCGGCTGTCAGGGCACCCTGGCGTCGCGCTTCAGCCAGCACCGCCTGGATGTCCGGACTTTTTCCGCTCTGGCTGATCCCCAGCACCAGGCTGTTCTCCAGACGTGGCGGACGGCGGTATAACGAAAACAAACTGGGAGTTGCCAGAGCCACTAACAACCGGTTTACTGCGCCAAACAAATAATTGGCGTAACGCCCGGCATTATCGCTGGAACCGCGAGCGGCAATTAACACCTGGTGAATCCCCCTTTCCCGGATGTCCTCTACCAGCAGGGCAGCTTTATCGACCTCCTGGCGCAACAGATTTCGGATGACGGCGGGTTGTTCGTGTATTTCCCGGAACAGGTGGGTTTTAGCCAGCATGAGTCCGTTCCTGGTAGTGTGGATGGAAATAAACCGGCGCGCCACCCACAAAAGTAGCGATTATTTCCAGGTCTGGGGTGAGCAACACCAGATCTGCCGGGTAACCTGGCGCCAGTTTTCCAAATTGTTTTCTCAGGCCGAGTATCCGCGTGGGGATACCGGTGACCGTTTTCAGCGCCTGACTCAACGAACAGCCGGTAAAGTGGATCAGGTTCTTTACGGCTGAGTCAAGAGAAAGTAAACTACCTGCCAGTTGTCCGTTTTCCATCCGGGGGGGTGATTCGGTAACCAGAACCTGTTTGCCTGCCAGAGGGTAAACGCCCGGGGGTTTGCCCAATGCTGCCATGGCGTCGGTGACGAGGTTAAGGCGCGTAGGCGCCAGCTTCCAGACCATTCGAATCAGTTCCGGATGGACATGAGCTCCATCAGCAATCAAACCGATATGAATGCACGCCTCATTGAGCGCAGCCACCGCCAGACCAGGCTGGCGTTGGTGGAGAGGTGTCATGGCGTTAAATAGATGGGTCACATAGCGGATTCCGGCCTCAAAACCTGCCTGCGCTTCTGTAATACTGGCACAACTGTGCCCGGCGCTCACTGCTATACCTCTACTGGTAAGCGTACGGATCAAGAGGAGCGCACCGGGTAATTCGGGTGCTATGGTGACCAGCCGCACACCGTTTTTTACCGACCAATTCTGGGTTAGATTTGCCTCGGGCAGGCGTAGATAACCCGGGTCGTGAGCGCCATGTTTGCGCGGGTTGAGGAACGGTCCTTCCAGGTGCCAGCCCAGCGGGCGAGCGCCGCTGAAATTCGCAGGCGCGCCCTGGAGAAACACCTCCAGGGCGCAATCAATGCGTTCGGGTGGTGAGCTGACCAGCGTAGGCAAGAAAGCTGTGACTCCATAACGCGGCAGTTCCCTGGCGACAGCCCAAATGCTATGTGGGTCGGTAGTGAAATCATAACCAAACCCGCCATTAATTTGCAGGTCGATAAACCCCGGAGAAAGGATCAATCCGCTGCCATCGATATGGGTGCAATTTGTGGGGGGATGCAGAGAGCCGGAGGGTCCGATTGCTCGGATGGCGGAACCCTGAACCAGCAGGTCGCCAAAATCGATAAGGCGGTTGGGAGTCAGCAAAGTGAGATTGTGGAAGAAGAGATCCATTAAGTCATCTTACCGCACAATTATTGAAGTCTGGGATCCACTGGGGTTTGAATAAACCACCTGCCCCCCTTTGACCAGCCGTCCTGCATAATTCCGCTCCCCGGCAATTGCCTGCCAACCGCTCAATACAAAGGGGACTGCACCATCTGCCGGCAACCACTCGCCATTATATTTGCGTGCTACGTGAACGTGTTTACCTGTCGCCCGCCCTCCTTCACAGGATGGATGCCCAAGCGGATCGTTTAAATTGACGCGCGTGCCTGCCGGGATCATTTCGGCGCTGGCAATGTGATAATAAAAGAGCACCCAGCCGGTTTGTTCATAACCATCTCCGTCCAGGTCAAGCGCCACTGCATTCTCGGCGGCGCGCACCACTATTCCAGGCGCAGAAGCGGTAACCCAAACACGAGATACGATACAGACGGGTTCTCCAGTCACCGGGGAAAAATCGAGAGCGCCGCGTGGCGTGCCTGTATTCCAGGATGTATGAGGGCCGGCTGTCAGGCTCCAGCGTTCGCCCGGTAAAAAGGGCAACTCCAGGGCAGGCTGCTGCAAATCCGGTGGCAAATGGGGTTCAAAAGCGGCTGAACGATTCCAGGCGTCCCCGAATAATCCCTGGTAACGCTCGGCGAAACTATCTTCCCCATACAGAACGATTTGCCATTCGGGTTCGCGATAGAGTAAGGCGAACAGGTGCTGCAAGGCGGCTGAGCCGGCATTTAGAGCAGGATTCAATCTCCTGATCTGACCGTCAGGAAAGCGCAGGGAGGTAAAACTCCCTTCTCGCCAGCCGTAATAAGCCAGATTAATCTGGGTGCCGGCGATGCTTAATTCTTCATACAGACCGCTGCGACCGGGTATATAAAAACCCAGTGGGTGCTGAATCTGTGCAGTGGGTAGGCTGGTATTGGTTAACCAGCCTCCGCGTAATTCCAATAAAGCCAGTAATAAACGCGGATTGAGGGATAATTCCAGGGCAACTCGATCGATTATCTGGCTGCCGCTGAGCATTCGACCATCCACTTCTTCCTGGTACTGGCTTAGAAACCCGCCCGATTCCTGAATATAGTCGAAATGTTTAAAATCCGTTGACGTGGGCGAGTAAACAATTTCGTTGTTTGGCAGAATCAACTCTCCGGGCGTCAGCGTTAATCCAGTCAGTGTGTTGGGAAATACATAGCGCAACCCAGGCTCCAGGAATTGCTCTGCCCCGCGTCCATCCGGGATGGGGATCTGTTCCAGGCCAATCTGGAATCGGGCAGCCAGGGAGAGTGGCGTATCCCCGGAGCGGGTGTAATAAATAAATGTGTTGCCCACCACGGGTATGCTGGTTTGTGTTGGGGTCGGGGTCAGGTGTTCCGCCGGACCCGCTGACTGGGTTAATCGGGCTGTCGGTTCCACTGTCGGCCCGGTCGCCGCTAAAGTCTGGCGTAAAGTCTCGATATTCACAGGGTTGGTTTCCTGTGATTGGGGACGAGGAAAATTACACGCCATCCCTGACAGGATCAGCAGCACCAACGTACTAAAAAATTTGTGCCGGAAGGACAATACAGCCAGTTTAGACCCCCCAGAGTGGGATTAAGGATCGGCCGGGCGTACTCATGCGCTTAACTATACCGCGTCTCGGGGAAATTAAAATCAGCCGGGATTGCGGTGAGAAATCTCTCGTCTACTGGCGCCTATCACGCCCGGAATTTACCCGAATCCTGGTTTTTTAAAATATATCTACCATCAAATCACATTCCCCTCATTTTGGCGTATACTTAAATAGCTTCTTTACTTATCGGTGTAGACCTTAAGACAGGTTGTTCAGTGATTTGGAGGTAGACATGGCGACCATGGCAGATATCCTGGATGAGTTGACCATTGAAGGCGACCTCTACGAGACTCTCCCCGACCAATCGGTGCGTTGTTTTGCTTGCGGGCACCGTTGCCTGATTCGGGATGGCAAACGCGGTATCTGTAAAGTGCGTTTCAACCGTGATGGAAAACTTTATGTTCCCTGGGGGTATGTGGCGGCTTTGCAAGCGGATCCGATCGAAAAGAAACCTTTCTTTCACATATATCCCGGTACAGACGCCCTGACCTTTGGCATGCTGGGTTGCGATTTTCACTGCGGTTATTGCCAGAATTGGTTAACTTCGCAGGCAATGCGCGATCCACAATCGGATGTATCGCTCAGCCTGATGCGCGAAGTAACTCCCGATGATCTGGTTAACCTGGCGCGCCAGGCAGGAGCGCGGGTGCTGGCTTCTTCTTATAATGAGCCATTGATTACCGCCGAATGGGCAGTGGATGTATTTACCGTGGCGCGCCAGAATGGTTTCGATTGTGTGTACATTTCCAATGGCAATGGCACGCCGGAAGCCCTTAGTTACCTGCGTCCCCACCTGGTCGGCTATAAGGTCGATTTAAAAACCATGCAGGATAAGCATTATCGCAAGCTGGGTGGCGTGCTTCAGCATGTGCTCGATACCATCCAACTGGCCTTTGACCTGGGTTTGTGGGTAGAAATTGTCACGCTGATTGTGCCGGGTTTTAATGACTCCACGGATGAATTGCAGGAAGCGGCGCGCTTCATCGCCTCGGTTTCGGTAGATATTCCCTGGCATGTGACCGCCTTCCATCCGGATTACAAGATGACGGATCCACCTCATACCTCGGTCAATACGCTCATCCGCGCAGCTGAGATTGGGGAAGAGGCTGGTTTACATTATGTCTATGCCGGTAACATTCCCGGGCGGGTTGGGCCGTATGAAAATACGTATTGCTCCCATTGCCGCGAATTATTGATCAAGCGCACCGGATATGTTATCGAGGCGTACCGGCTCACCGAAAAAGGCGCCTGCCCGAAGTGCGGGACGCAGATTCCCGGCATCTGGCCAGACGACCCATCAACGGTAGGTATAAAGGGATTGGGGATGCCGCGCCCGGTGTATTAATATCAATGGGCGCGGAGGGGGTGAGAAAGATGTTTTCCCTGTATAATCAGGAGAAACAGGCTGGAAAAGAACCCAGATATGAAATGCCGGCGATTGCCACCCCATGATGACAACCAACCTTGATTTCATTTTATTGCCCATCGTCCGCCAACCAGAACATGATGAGGGGATTGTTCCTGGATTGCTGGTCGCTGAAGCCCCCCGTCGCCCGGCGCGTGGTCGTAATGAAGATCGGTTATTTCTGCGCCTGACCCTTGGGGGAAACGCGGTCATCGAGCCTCTGGAGCAAATCCGCCTTCTGGAGAGGGCGGCGCTGGTTTTTTACAAAAGTTCTGGAGCGGTGACCGGGGCAATACGCAAGCTGGTCCAATATCTGAATCAGGAAATTCTCAGTTTAAATTTGCACAATGCCGGGCGTGGCTTGCAGGCAACCGGATATTTGAGTGCGGGTGTGTATCGTGGCGACCGGTTGTACCTGGCTCAGGCAGGCCCGACTCACGCAATTTATGCTTCCGATCAGGCGAGCGAATACTTTTATGATCCCCAACTTGCCGGTCGGGGGCTTGGTCTGGCGCGCACCTCCCCGGTACGTTATATCCAGCTTGCCCCTCAAGTTGGCGATCTGATCCTGATCAGCACCCAACCCTCCCCCGCCTGGACGCCCGAGTTGCTGGGTCGTATCCGTTCCTCCGGACTGGAATCGATCCGGCGTGAGCTGATTTCTCAGGTGGAGATCGACCCATTTGCCTTGCTGATCCAGGCGCGTCCCGGCAATGGCAGATTACGGGTAGCGCGGCCCAAACCGGTGGCTGTCGTCCAGGAGCAACCTGCCCCATCAATACAAACCGCTAACCTAGAAACTATCCCCCCGTCTCCTTCATTGCCAGAAGAGCAAAAAACCGAACCGGTGATTCCTCGGGAAGAGCCAGTACCTCAACCTGAGGCAGTTACCGAAGATGTTCCGTCACCTACCAGCCAACCGTTTGCTGACGACGTTACCCCCGAACCAGCGGTTGAAGAGATTTCCACGACAACCGCTGCAACGCCATCTCCGGCGGAGCCACCTGTACCTGAGAAGAACGCCCCAATACAGGCCACCCAACCCACCTTTAGCGAGCCGGAAACTGCCCGCAAATTCGAGCTCCCTGAGCTGAACCTGGATATTGGGGCTGGTTTAATGAGCCTGGTTCGCAGGGTGGACCGGGGGTTGAACCGCATCCGAACCGGGTTTCGCGCTATTTTGGAACGTTTATTGCCCGATGAGGCTCTGCTGAATTTCCCCACTTCGGTTATGGTTTTTATCGCAGTTGCCATTCCTTTGGTCGTTGTGGCGATATCCTGGGCAGTTTATTCGCAACGAGGCCAGGCTTCGGCTTATGATGATTACCTGAATCAGGCTGTGACA
>JAGUYX010000264.1 GCA_020061145.1 Anaerolineales bacterium
CGCAGCATTCGGCAGGATGCCGAGATCCAACATTTGCGGGTAATTATGGCTTCGGGTGAGAATGTTCAAGCCCAATGTGAAGCCGCCGGAGCGGACGACTTCCTGTTGAAACCATTTATGCCGGAAGATTTGCTTAATAAACTGAACAGTACCAGGCAAAGCTGATCTCAGGCAATCTATATCTGATAAGAAAATACGAGAAACAATCGTGGCAAGGAAAAAACAACACGACATTATGCAATGGAGAACCATTGATTTACATTTACATACGCCCGCATCAAGCGATTACCAACAACCCGAAATAACCTATCTGGATATTTTGCACCGTGCAGAGCACCGTGGGCTGGATATGATCGCTTTTACCGATCATAATACCGTGGCGGGTTATCGAAAAATGCGGGAAGAAGTCGAAAGCCTGGAATTTCTGGAGAAGTTGAATCGCCTGGTTCCTGACGAAAAAGCAGTTCTTAACGAATACCGGCGATTATTTGACCATATTCTGGTTTTACCGGGTTTCGAATTTACGGCTACATTCGGTTTCCATATTCTGGCAATTTTTCCGCAAGAAAAACCGGTAAGGGAGATAGAACATTTGCTGCTTAATTTGCGGATCACACCCGAGCAGCTCGATGACGGTTCTGCTACCGTAGGCGCTACCAGTGATGTATTAACCGCTTATAAGTTGATCAACGAGGCAGGTGGTCTGGTTATCGCCGCACACGCGAATTCCAGTAATGGAGTTGCCATGCGTGGATTCGGTTTTGGAGGTCAGACCAAAATCGCATATACGCAGGATGAGAATCTGCACGCTCTTGAAGTGACCGATCTGGAACATAAAGGCCCGCGCACTACCGCCGCGTTTTTCAATGGTACAAAACCGGAATACCCCAGGCGAATGCATTGTATCCAGGGTTCGGATGCGCATCGTTTGGTCATAGATCCTATCCGGAAGAAAAACCTCGGTGTAGGCGACCGAGCCACCGATGTGCTCATTTCGGAAATTTCTTTCGATGCCTTAATGGAATTATTTCAGAGCAATGACTTCGCTCGCACCCGTCCTCACCGACATAAAGAGGAACCGGTTTACGATTTTGTCCAGATCGCCAGGGAAGAAGGCCCCAATATTGTTCAGGATTTTCACGAAGGAATGACGGTGCGGGCTGGGAAATTGTATGCCATCATTGCCAATGTATGCGCGTTTGGCAATACCAATGGCGGCACTTTATACGTGGGCGTCGGATCGGATCCCAAAAAACCTCCGGTGGGAATACCGGACGCTGAACAATCCGTCACATTATTGGAAAAAGAAATCAGTAAACGTATCAGCCCACCCCTTAGCTGTACCATCGATATACAGGAACTACTGGGGAAGAAAATTATCCGGATCCTGGTGCCCCGCGGTGAAGATCCTCCTTATGCGGTGGATGATAATAAAATTTATGTGCGTGATGAAGCGGAAACCGGTCTGGCCGTCAGAGATGAAATTGTCGGGCTGGTCATGCGCGGTCAGAATCAGACGATCCGCGGCCGAATGCTGGACTCCGGTGAAGAACAGGTGGTGGATGAAAAAACTGCCCCGGTTTCCCCGGATAAAAACCATGCACCCCGCACGGGAGTAGAGATTGTTGAAGTAGAGGAACGAAACGGTTCACGATATTACACCATGCGCGATCTGCGCAATGGTAACGTGGTGAAAAATGTCACCGCCAAATCTGCGCGCCGCTTATGGCATTATGCCATCCAGGAATACGCCAAACTTCCCTCCGATGCCAAAAAAATTCAAGCGCAATGGCAGGGAGAATTTGGTTTGTTGAAGCATTACAAACAAGGCAAAAAAGACCGATACGATCTGGTGCAGCGATCTGCCGACCGGTATCGTTTTTATTATGGCGTAACCGATGATGGTATTCATGGACCCTGGAAAACGGTGGTCGGACTGGATGACAATTAATTACGTGCTACGCGACTTCCAATACCCCATGGATTATTCCGCGGTTGTGAAGTTATGGGAAATTGCCGGTCCGGGTATCCATTTGGGTAGATCTGATACACCTGATGAAATCGAAAAAAAATTGTCGCGTGATCCGGATCTTTTCCTTGTCGCTGAGCATAATGGAAAGATTATTGGATCGGTGATCGGTGGATATGACGGCCGCCGGGGAATGATGTACCATCTGGCAGTCGATGCCGACTATCGAAGATTGGGGGTTGGTGAGAATCTGGTCAAAGAGCTGGAATCCCGTTTAAAATCGAAAGGCTGTGTCCGGTATTATCTGCTGGTCACTAAAGACAACCGGCAAGCCATCGACTTTTATGAAAAGCGCGGATTTATCCACCTGGATGAATTGCAGGCATACGCCAAGGATCTGATATGAGCCTTCGGGTAGGTATATTGACGGTATCGGACAGGTCATATCGCGGAGATAGGGAAGATCTAACCGGTCCTGCGCTCGCAGACAGGTGCAAATCGATGGGATGGCAGGTGATCCAGCAGGCGATCGTGCCAGATGAGCTTGAGGTGATCCGGCAATTCTTAGTGGACTGGTCGGATAATGGTAAGCTGGATGTATTGTTCACTACCGGTGGAACGGGGTTTGCCCCTCGAGATATTACTCCTGAAGCTACACTGGAGGTGGTTAACCGATTGGCGCCAGGTTTAGTAGAGGCCATGCGTGCCTTTGGATTGCAAAAAACTCCCCATGCCATGCTTTCTCGGGCGGTAGCCGGGATTCGGCAAACGACGATTATCGTCAATTTTCCGGGAAGCCCGCGGGCTGCGCTGGAAAACCTGGATTTGATTGCCAGTGTTTTACCCCATGCGGTTAGTTTGTTGCAAGAATCATCCGCTGCGGAAGCCGGTCACCTTTATACAGATGAAGATTTAGGATCGGCAGAGTCCGATCGGGTGGGTTGAGGAAGCAACGTGGAGTATTTCCGCACCGAACTAGTCCCGGATACCCCTCCCGGAGGTGAAGATAACTGGCGCCAGATGTTGCTGGATATCTTCCAGACGGTTGCCATTTCGATCATCCTGTTTTTGGGGATCAATCTGGTAACCGCACGCATCCGAATAGAGTCGGTGAGCATGGAAAATACCCTGCATCCCGGAAACGCAGTGTTGGTCAATCGCCTGGCATACCGCTTTTCCTTACCAAAACGAGGGGATATTGTGGTTTTTAACCCGCCTTTCGAATCGCCTGAACCGTACATCAAACGCGTTATCGGTTTGCCCGGTGACGAAATTTCCATTCAAGGGGGTGTGGTTTTTGTGAATGGGGTCGAAATGGTAGAGCCGTATATTCGGGAGCGTCCCTCCACCCGCGGCACCTGGCAGGTTCCAGAAAATTCCATCTTTGTTATGGGCGATAACCGGAATAATTCCTCTGATTCGCGAAATTGGGGTGCTGTCCCGCTGGAAAATGTTATCGGACAGGCCTTATTTATCTACTGGCCTCTGGATGAAATGGGTTCCCTGACGGATTTTGCCTTCGCCGCCGGCTCCCCATAATTATTATTCCCAATCGACTTGCGAACCCTAACCGGTCTGTTCGATCAAATGCCGGGCAATGATCAGGCGTTGGATCTCGCTTGTGCCCTCTCCGATGGTCATTAAGCGTGCATCCCGGTAGTGTCGTTCTACAGGGAATTCGACGCTATAGCCATAGCCACCATGGATTTGAATTGCGTTCCGGGTGACCCGTTCCGCCATTTCGGTGGCAAATAATTTTGCCATCGATGCCTCTTTGGTGAATGGTAGCCCCTGGCTTTTCAGCCAGGCAGCGTGGTAAACCAGCCAACGGGCAGCCTGAATTTCCGTTGCCGCATCCGCCAGCATCCATTGGATGGCCTGGTGTTGTGCGATTGGAACTCCAAAAGTCTCTCTCTCACGGGCATACTGTAAGGCTTCTTCCATCGCAGCCTGAGCCAGACCAACTGACAGCGCGCCGATTCCCACGCGCCCGCCGTCCAGCACAACCAGCGTCTGGTAAAGTCCTTCTCCGGCTTGTCCCAGTAGATTTTCTGCCGGTACGCGCACATTTTCGAAGTTCATTGCATGGGTTGGAGAACCTTTGACCCCCATTTTTTTCTCTGGTGGTCCGATCCTGACGCCCTCAGTCTGGGTCGGTATAACAATCAGACTGAGAGATTTTGACCCCCCATCTGGATCAGTGCGCACCAGAGTGACAACAAATTCTGCAATACTGGCGTTTGTGCACCACATCTTGGTGCCGTTAATCACCCAGCTATCACCATCAAGTATAGCCTTGGTCAGCACGCCCTTTTTCAGGTCTGAGCCTGCACCAGGCTCGGTGAGCGCCAGAGCTGCCAGTTTTTCTTTTCCGCTGGTAACACCGGGTAAGAATCTTCGTTTTTGTGCCTCGTTTCCGAATAAGGTAATTGGAGCGCATCCCAGGCCATTATGAGCAGCTATCGACAGAGCAGTGCTGCCACATCCCCACCCCAATTCTTCAATGGCTATCGCTGCGCTGATGGCATCCACACCTGCGCCGCCATATT
This sequence comes from Anaerolineales bacterium, assembly GCA_020061145.1. Lineage (GTDB taxonomy): Bacteria > Chloroflexota > Anaerolineae > Anaerolineales > DRKV01 > JAGUYX01. The sequence continues at coordinate 4,519 of JAGUYX010000264.1, forward strand.
CTTCCTCCACATTCAAACCCAACAAACCAAGTGGCCCCATTTTTCGGGTTGCTTCCCAGTTGAATTGGGCGTTTTGATCGACCTCGTGGGCTTTTGGTTTTACCTCCTTGGCGACAAAATCGTGCACTGCGCTCCGCCACATGCGTTGTTCTTCGGTAAGCTCAAAGTTCATGATGCCTGCCTCCTTGCTATGCTTGATTGCGTTTAGCGAGCGAAAAAGACAAAATAACAGCCAGCTGTGACCAAAACCACCAACAAGACAGGTAATAACAGGTATTTCAAAGCGTAAAATGATAAACGGAGTATTTCAGTGGCTCCGAATTCCTCGACTTCATCGGAAGCGGCTAATTTCTTCCCGCAACGTGGGCATTCCCGGGTGCCTTCTGCCAGCATCGCACCACAATTCGGACACCAGATGGGCATGGCTAAACCTTCAACTTCTGGATCATTTCCATAATTTCCGGGTTTACCAGCGATGATGTGTCTCCAGGATCCTCTCCAAGATAGGCTGCACGAATCATGCGCCGCATCACTTTGGCGTTGCGTGTTTTCGGTAAATCTTCGAGGAAGAATATTTCCTTTGGAGCCAGGGGTTTTCCCATATCGGCAATGACCATGGATTTCAACTCTTCGATCAGTTGCTCATGAGCGGTTAAACCCGGCGCAAGGACACAAAAAACTACCAGCTCGCTACCTTTTATGGAGTGGGGCACACCAATGGCTGCAGCTTCCACCACTGCCGGATGGCTTACCAGGATTGACTCGACCTCCGCCGGGCCAAGCCGTTTTCCGGCAATTTTGATCGTATCGTCCGAGCGACCCAGAATGTACCACAAACCATCTTCATCCACCGCCGCGAAATCCCCATGCACCCAGACATTTTGCCAGCGCGACCAATAGGTATCCAGATATCGCTGTGGATCGCGCCAGAAACCGCGGGTCATTCCAATCCAGGGGGCTTTGATCACCAGTTCACCAACCTGGTTGCGCACCGATTGCCCGTTCTCATCGAAAACATCGGCAGCGATTCCCGGACAGGGCGCCGAGAATGCGCAGGGTTTGAGCGGCAGGATCGGATTCCCCATAACTATTCCACCGGAAATTTCCGTTCCACCGGAGTAATTGATAATCGGCAACTGTCGTCTTCCCACTTGTTCGAATAACCACATCCACGGGTCGGGGTTCCAGGGCTCGCCGGTTGAGGCAAAACACTTCAGACTGGACAGATCTGTCCGGTGGATTGCTTCGACCCCATGGGGGATTAAGGAGCGAATCAGGGTTGGGGAAACCCCCAGGACCTGCACACGGTGTTTTTCCACAAGTTTCCAAATCCTGTTTGGAGCGGGATAATCTGGCGCGCCATCATAAATCAGGAAAGCAGCACCCAGCAACAGTGCGCCAAATACCAGCCATGGACCCATCATCCAGCCCATATCAGTCATCCAGTAAATTAAATTTCCCGAATGAACATCCGTACCAAAAGCCATATCCTGGGCAGCTTTTACCGGGAATCCACAGTGCGTGTGCACGGCGCCCTTTGGTTTGCCGGTTGTACCTGAGGTGTACAGAATCATCAATATATCTTCGGCGCCGGTTTTTTCTGTTTCTGCGTGATAAGGAAATTCTTCTCGCCAGCTATTCCAATGTAAATCCCGACCTGGCTGCATGGGTACATCCAGACCTGCGTAAGTGACCATGATCTGGTATTGCAGTGAGGGGATCGAGGCGATGGCTTCGTCGGCTACCGGCTTCATTGGAACCGGTTTCCCGCGCCGGAAAAAACCATCCGCCGTAAATAGCGCTCTGGCTGATGCATCTGCCAGCCTGGTCGCAACGGCACCGGCGCCATACCCGGAAAACAGTGGCAGGATAATCCCTCCAATTTTAGCGATTGCCAGCATGGCAACCACAATTTCCGGAATCATGGGCATAAAAATCCCGATTACATCTCCCTTACCCAAGCCCAATGAGCGCAATGCCGCTGCAATCTGATTAACCCGCCGGAATAATTCTCCATAGGTAAGGACGACAGAGCCACCCCCTTCTCCCTCCCAGATCAGCGCAGGCTGATTCTCCTGGGGTGTGCCTGCATATTTATCCAGGCAATTGTGAACAATGTTCATTTTGCCATTGACACACCAACGTGGCCAGGCGATGTCATCGGATAAATCTACAACACGATCATAAGGTTGTTCAAACCGAATGTCTAAATAATCCAGAATCGCCTCGGTAAACCAATTTATGTCAGTTGTGGAGCGCTGTAGCAAAGCGGCAAAATCTTGAATTTGGTGTTGTTGCATAAATGCAGTCAGGTGAGCCGCCTTAATCCGTTCGTCTGGCGGCTCCCAGACGATCTCGCCACCAAAATTAAACGAATCAACCATCTGGTCTCCTTTATGACTGGTTATATCCCGGTTTCGCTGGGTTAATTTTAATCGAATTGATTACTTACTTTGCCTGCCCGGCGGGTATGGTTTTGGAAAGAAAAAAACTGCCCAAGACCAGAGTTGGTTTCGGGCAGTTTACAGTTTCAGACAAGCAACTGGTGATTATTGGTGTACACCTCAATCACTGCTTTCCGTTTCTTCCTGGCTGGCCTCAACGGGTTGCTGAACCACATCGGAGATATGCATATGGTGTAACGCAGCCATGCCATTACGCACCTGGGTCAAATACCGGTCGAGCTGAGTTTCCAGGCGACTGAGTGTGTCGACCACCCAATCATCGGCTTCCCGTTTGGTGTTTTCCGCATCGATACGCGCCTGGGCGAGTATTTGTTCTGCGCGCGCGTGCGCTGCCTGGACGATCGAGTGCTGGTCAACCAGCTGCTCACTTTTCTCCCGGGCAAGGCCGATCGTCCGGTTGGCTTCTTCTTGTGCCTGAGCCAGAAAGCGGTCGCGTTGCGCCAGGATTTGCTGCGCTTTTTTTACCTCTTCCGGAATAGCAACCCGCATCTGGTCAATCAAATCCAACATCCGGTCCTCATCCACCACCACATTATGGGTAAATGGAATCGGACGGCTCTCGTTGAATAATTCTTCCAGCCGGTCAATCAGATGCAAGATATCCATAGTCACTCCCCGGAGACGGGTTTCTTAACTGCATAATACGTTGCAAGTTCTATGCTCAAGATTACACTTGATTGTGAATTTCGTCAACCGGGCTGCACCTCAATCGCGCAATGAAGTCATATAACTGACTTGTGTATTATCGTCTTTTTGACGCTGAAAATGATCTTTAAGCGCCGCTTCTACATGCCCTGGCACCATGCTGCTGACATCGCCTCCCAGCGAGGCGATTTCCCGTACAGTTGTAGAAGATAGGAAGGTATGTTCTTCGCGGGTGATCAAGGCAATCATTTCAAATTCCGGATCGAGTCGCTGGTTTGCCAGCGCCATACGGAATTCGTGCTCAAAATCCGAAAATACGCGTAACCCTCGCACAACAACCTGCGCGCCGATTTCCTTGCGGAATTCGATGGTTAACCCGCTATATCCGACCACTATTATATTTGGTTCGTTTTTAAAGGTCTCCTCAACCAGACGTATCCTGACTTCAGGCGAGAACATTAAGGATTTAAGCGGACGGTTATATACCCCAATAATCAACTGGTCAAATAACCGGGCAGCGCGATGGGCAATATCGATGTGCCCGTAATGGATCGGGTCAAATGTTCCTGGAAATACGGCTTTTACTGTCATAAATTAATTGGTAATTTCCCTTCAAATGGAATTTAGCTGATATCTGCTGGTTGCATGGCAGACCATCGTTCTTGCAGCGTCTGGTGAATGCGTTGGTGTTGTGGGGCTGTCAGGTCTGGGTCTTGGTTGAATAAAGCCTGGGCGTGATAGCGCGCCTTTTCGATCAAACGGACATCGGTCAGGTTAACCATTTGCAAATTGGCGAAACCGGATTGGCGAGTTCCCAGGAATTCACCTGGCCCGCGTTGCTCGAGGTCAATTTCCGCCAGTTTAAACCCGTCATTCGTCTGAACCATGGCGGCCAGTCGTTCATTTTCAATCTGATCTTCGTTCTCAGGGATCAACAGACAGTAGGATTCATGATTGCCGCGACCGACTCGCCCGCGGAATTGATGTAATTGAGCCAGGCCAAATCGATTGGCTCCTTCAATTAACATAACGGTGGCGTTTGGTACATCGATACCCACTTCGACGACCGAGGTGGAAACCAGAATATCAAATTCGCCATTTTGGAATGCTCCCATCACCCGGTCTTTTTCATCCGCTTTTAGCCGCCCATGCAGTAACCCGATACGAAATTCAGGAAAAATCTCATTTTGCAAGCGGTCGCTTTCTTCTACTGCTGCCATGGCTTCGGACTTTTCCGACTCTTCCACCAGTGGGTAAATTATAAATCCCTGGCGACCTTCCTTGATTTGCTTGCGAATTAACCTGTAGGCCTGCTCTCTTTGCAAAGGCTTCAACACAAAGGTTTTAATCTCCTGACGACCGGCAGGCATTTCATCCATCACCGTCAAATCCAGATCACCGTAAACAGTCAGCGCCAGGGAGCGCGGAATAGGTGTGGCGGTCATCACCAATAAATGCGGGTTATTTCCCTTCGATCGCAAAGCAGACCGCTGATCGACCCCAAAACGATGCTGTTCATCAATAACTACCAGGGCCAGGTTTGAAAATTCGACCGGGTCTTCAATCAGGGCGTGCGTACCAATCACAACTTTGATCGTTCCACTGCGCAAACCATCTCGTATTTCTTGTTTCTCCTGCTCCGAAGTAGCCCCAACCAGCAGGCGCAGTTCTCCAGGATTCAATACACCAAGTTGTTCGATCAGGTTTCTGGACAGGCTGCGATAGTGTTGTTCGGCCAGGATACTGGTTGGAGCCATTAATGCGCATTGTGCTTCTTCACGGGCGATCATTGCCATTGCCAGTGCAGCGACAATCGTTTTACCTGAGCCAACATCCCCCTGCAGTAATCGATTCATCGGTCTTCCCGCAGCCAGGTCCTGGCGAAGATCCTGTATGGCGTTCTGCTGGGCATGGGTAAGTTGAAAGGGTATTTTCTGCAACTGTTCCAGTACCCATTCATCCGGCGGAGAGAAAACCCGCCCAACTTTACTCTCCCAGCGACGTTTCTGCCCAAGCACGCCCAGTTGCAGGTAAAAAATCTCGTCGAATGCGAGGCGATGTCGGGCGGCTTGCAAGAGATCCCATGAATCGGGGAAATGGATTTGCAGGATGGCATTCGGTAAATCCAGGAGGTCTGCCTGCCGTAGAAACGCCTCAGGAAAGGGTTCAATCAGATGTGGAGCCCAGAAGTTGACCACCTGATGCATCTGCCTGCGAAGCCAGGTCTGGGTGATGCTGGCTGTGAGCGAATAAACAGGAACAATTCGGTTGGTATTGAGTTGTTGTTGGGTGATGGGCTCCCATTCCGGATTATTCAACACCAACCGGCCCAGATACTGGTCGATTTTTCCGGAAACCGAGATGTGGGGATTACGCTGCAGTCGTTGGTTGAGATGCGGTTGGTTAAACCAGGTCAGCCTTAATTTTCCACTGCCATCGCTCAATAAAGCTTCTGTGATTTGCTGCCGGCCGTTCTTGATCGCCCGGGTTTGCACATTTTCTACGGTTCCGATAACGGTTATTTGCTCCCCATACAAAAGTCGATTAATCGGTTTTAGCTTCGTATAGTCGATGTAGCGGCGGGGGAAATAATACAGCATATCCCGCAGGAATCGAATTCCCAACCGCTCCAGGGTTTGTGCAGTACGAGGACCGATTCCTATCAAGGAGGTCACCGGTGCATCCAGAGCCGCCGGCGTCTCACTGGGTTTGAAAGGTTTCAAGGCTGGTCGAGGTGGAAGTGTCTTTTGGACAGCGACAGACCTCGGCGAGATCTCCGCAGTGGAGGGTTGCGTGTGTTGAGGGGTTGCTTTCTCGGAGGGTGGTTGTTCGGGAGAAGTATCTAAAGTCGTCTTGGGTTCGCCCAATGTACGCTGAATACGATTCCAGAGACCATGTAATGCTTCCTGGCGGGAAGTAGGACTCAGGCGACCATAATTACGCAATCTTTCGGATATCGTCATAATCAAGTCTTCGGGTATAGCGTCATTACGCGCTTCTGCCTCCCAGGATGGCGCCAGCCGTTCAAAGCCACCGATAACCGCCCGGTTGCTATAACCAATATCAGCTTCTAATTTAAAGAACTTTTGTAGTTTTTCGATGGATGGTTGCATTAGGGTTATTTTACCAGTTATACATCAAGTGACTGGTTTTCATGTTACCCCCCGCTTATCGATCCTTAAGGTTTCAGGCAGATTGGACAACTGTAAAACCCAGGGCGGCAGGCCCGACATGTGTGCCGATTACCGGGGTTACGTTGACAATATACGTTGGGACCGAATCATCCAGTTCGAGTTGGGAGCGCATATCCTCGGCTTCATCGCTCGCATGGGTGTGTAATATTGCCAGCTCCTCGAATTTCGGTATTGCCTGGAGCATATCCATCAACCGACGAATACCTTTATTGCGCGTGCGGACATCGCCGGCGCGCAATACCTGCCCATCCTTGACCTCGACGAAGGGTTTAACATTCAATAAATTGCCTATCCAGGCTTTCGCCCAGGATACCCTGCCACTCCTGCGGAGATATTCCAGGGTATTGAGCATCGCGACCAGGCGAATTCTTGTGCGAACAGCTACAATACCATTCAATATTTCTTCTACCGGTTGTCCCGCTTGCGCTGCCCGGGCTGCATGGATAACTTGAAATCCTAACCCCATGCTGACCTGCTGACTATCGATCACGCGAATCTTACCGGGGAATGACTGGGCGGCTGTCGCCGCCACATTACATACTCCGCTGAGTAAGCTGGCAATGTGTATGGACAGGATCATTTCAGCCCCATTATCCAATAACTGCTGATATTTATCCTCAAATACACCGGTTGCAGGCGCTGCGGTAGTGGGCAAGGGATGATATTGAGGTAATTTTGCGTAAAACTCATCGCGGGAGAAATATTGATCATCCGGTATGGAGATGTTTTCCATTACCAGGATCGTGGGGATGACATTAATTTGTAATGTGGAGGCCAAATCGGCGGGAATATCCGCCGTGCTGTCGGTTACAATTGCGATTTTCATAGCTGGTTCACGCATCCATTACGATCATGCTCAGGCTGCGCTTCCCGAATAAATATGAGGAAAATTCGTTCTCGGGCAATACAACCAGGGGTAATTCAGGAAATGTCTGTAAGATTCGATCGCGGAGTTGATGGAATTCATTTCCAAACACCGGAGTGCTTTGAAATAAATATACCTTCTTTATTGTGAAAAATTCATCCAGATATTCAATCACTAATTCAATTAAATGACGTGAATTACGTGCCTTTTGGGTATTAACAATCTTGCCATTCTCCAGAATCATTACCGGAGCCACTCCCAGAAAATCGCCAATTATCGCATGTTCGCTATTAAAAGTTCCCCACAAAGACAGGTATTTTAACTCCCGCAAACAAAAAAATGAATAAACATGATTAATATATTTCTGGGTCTGGCGATACACTTCAGAAAGGGTTGCGTCTCGAGAAATTTCATAGGCGGCTTTTTGCACCACTGCGCCCAGGCCTGGCCCAAAAGTTTGAGAATCGATGACCTGAAGTGAAATCCTGCCCTTAACAGCTTCGGCGGCTTGCAAGGCACTGGAGTGCAGCTGACGATTGATCTGGGAGGAGGTCAACGCAACAAATACTTCGTTATAGTTGTTAGCTAATTGCAGATAAGCCTGTTTAAAAACGTCTACCCCGATTTTTGTATCCTGCAGATCTGTAATCGGACGATATTTCCCGCTTTGTCCGGGATAGCGTTGTAGTTGGATTACTTTCCCAAGCCTGGGGGCGAGGATAAATGTGGCTTCACTTCCCGGAAAATTTACCGTTTCGAAATACACGAACGGATCTGTCAATACACAATTTTGTGGCATTTTTGCCTACCCAGTCCAGAGGTGGCGAGGATTATTCGATCCCAATGATGAAATAGTAGTGTGGTTGCCCACCTTCCTGTACTTCAAACTCCTGTTCCGGGTACTTTTCCCTTAGCGTATCTACGATGGGGGATACATTATGCATCGAGAGGTTGTTCCCGTAGAACAAGGTGATTAACTCATAATCTTCTGCTCTGGCGATCTCCAGGAGGCGCAAACAGGCTTCCGTCAGGTCTTCTTCGGAGGCGACAAGCTTCCCGTTATGTAAAACGATAATTTGACCTTCGTTAACCTGGACGCCATCGATTTCTACATTGCGCGTCGCAACGGTTATTTCACCGGTTTCCACCTCGTCTATGGCACGGGTCATCTCTGCGACTACATCGTCAAACTCTCCGTCAGGCATCAGGCGCAACATGGCTGCCAGCCCCTGAGGTACTGTGCGCGTAGGGATAACCTCGACCTTTTTAACAGTTAATTCCGCTGCCGATCTGGCTGCCAGGATGATATTTTTATTGTTAGGCAGGATGATGATTTTATCTGTGGGCAGGTTTTCGAAGGCATTAAGCAATTCCTGCGTGCTGGGGTTCATTGTCTGTCCCCCTTCTACCAGACCAGCCACACCCAGGCTGGCAAAAACACGGGCGATTCCCGGTCCGGGAGCAACAGCCACAACAGCGATTTGACCCGGTTCGACATTCGTCAGTTGTAAGCGGGTGGTGCGCTGGTTTTCGATTTCAGACATTTGGGCTACCAGGTTTTCGATAGCAACCTTGGTGACTGTTCCCAGCGAACGAGCGTATATGATCGGCTCATATAATTTATCGTCAGGCACATGAATATGAACCCGATACATGCCGTCACCTTCACCAATTTGGATCGAGGTGCCCATTCCCTCCAGGGATGCGTAAAAGTCTTCAAAATTCAAGTTGTTATCCGGATGAAAATCCAGGACTACTTCAAAATCCTGGCCGGGTTCGATCGCTTCCAGGGTATTCTCAAGGTTCATTGCGGACAGCGGTTGTATTGCGGTGATAGCAACATCCAGGGGTAGCCCCTGCCAGTAGCGTAACATACCCTCCAGAATATAAAAAAGCCCTTTACCTCCCGCATCAACCACGCCCGCTTCTTTGAGTACCGGCAATAAGTCGGGAGTGTTCTTGACCGAAAGATCTGCTGCCGCGATAATGGATTCCAAAATTTCGTAAAGATTATTGGTAGTACCCTGGCTGGAAATAGCTGCCCGGGCGATATCTTTAATAACTGTCAGGATCGTACCTTCAACCGGGCGAACAACGCCTTTGTAAGCTGTATCCCGTGCCTCTGCAAAGACCTGGCCGATATTCTTATGATTGATCGTCGCTGCTCCATCCAGCGCACGGGAAAAACCACGCCAAATTTGGGACAGGATTACCCCGGAATTACCCCGCGCGCCCATCAAGGCGCCATGCGCAATGGCATGTGACATTTTTCCTGCGGTTTTTTCGGAAAGCTCGGAAATCTCATCCCAGGCGGATTGCATTGTCAGCACCATGTTGGTGCCGGTGTCGCCATCCGGAACGGGAAAAACATTTAACGCATTGACAGTTTGCTGGTTGGTTTTTAACCATTGCAGCCCGGCTTTGGTTAATTCTTTGAGTTCCTGGCCATTAATATCTTTTATTACCCTGGGTGGAGTGCCTGGCATACTGGTTTTAATGTCAACACTCATACAGCTACTCCTGCGGGCTTTCCGGTTTTAAAGGGATAATTAACCGCTTAATCATAATCGCTAATTCGCAATCCTTGTACATGGACATTAATTTCGTGAACCGGCAGCCCGGTGGCTTTTTCGACCTGATATTGGATGGTATTTGCCACGCTGTTAGCTACAGATTTAATCCGGGTGCCATACTCGATGATGATATACAGATCGATATCGATCTTAATGCCATCGTAATGGACATCCACACCGTGAGTCGGATCTTTGACAATGATATGGGCCAGACCATCCACTATATTTTTCGGCGCCAGGCCAACGACTCCATAAGATTGCATGGCTGCCTGCCATGCTATGGTAGCAATGGCTCTAGGGGAGATGTGGATGCTTCCAATCGGGGTTGTTTCGCCTGTACTCATGATATACCTCATTCAGGTTTGATCCATTTTCAAATTCTTATCCGCTTGCTACTCTACCTACTGTGTGGTATTATTGTGCGGCTTTCGGGCAGAATTTGACCGAAACATACTTGAGAAGATCCCAGTATAACTGGAAAGGATTTTGGACAATGGCAAAGTGTCAGAATTGTGGAAAAACGACCACGTTTGGTCGGAACCGACCCTGGTCGAAGAAAGCCACCCCGCGTCAATTCAAACCCAATTTGCAGCGTGTCTCGGTTTTTGTCGATGGCAAGAAAATCCGCAAGACACTGTGTGCCAAGTGCATTAAGTCCTTGGTAAAGACCGCCTGACAACCCATCCATAGAGGTTGTCCTGGATGGAAGATCGCGGCGCAGGCCGTGATTTTCATTTAACGGGAAGCAGACCGGGTTTCGCAGGCTAAACATGTTGGTGCAAACTTTCTCGAAGCACACGCAAGCCTGCCTGAGCTCCTTGAGGATGACCATATACAGAGCTCCCTGCAACAAATGCTCGAGCTCCGGCTTCAAAGGCAATAGGCAGCGTTTTGGCAGTAATGCCACCGTCAACTTCAATAATCGCAGCATTGTTCACTTCTTCCACCAGAATACGGGCGCGGGCAATTTTTTCCGGACTTTGTCGAATAAACTCCTGACCGGCAAAACCAGGGTTAACCGTCATCACCAGCACCAGATCCAGGTCGGGTAAAATCTCGCGTAAGAATTCAGTTGGAGTGCCAGGGTTGACCGCCACACCAGCTTTGCACCCCAGGTGATGAATTTCCTGGATGACTCGGTGAATATGCGTACAGGCTTCCCACTGGACGGTTAGATGATCCGCGCCTGCCTCTGCAAAATCCACCAGATATCGTTCCGGGTTTTCGATCATCAAATGTACGTCGAGGGGAAGTGCAGTTGATTGCCGCACAGCCCGGACAATCAGTGGTCCAAGTGTGATATTTGGCACAAAATGCCCATCCATCACATCGACATGGATCCAGTCAGCGCCAGCTTCTTCAACTTGTCGGATTGACTCTCCCAGGCGAGAAAAGTCTGCGGATAAGATCGAGGGGGCGAGATAACAGGTGTCTGGCATGGGCGAGTATCATAACCGGGGGAAACAGATGATGCAAGGGTTTATATGCATGCGATATTTCCTTCAGGGGAGTGCTGTCCGGATCGTCAGATATACCCATAACCAGAAGGGGATCAGACCACCCACGGCAATGGTTGCAAGTAATCCCAACAGTATGGTTTTCCAATCAAATTCAATCTGATTCTTTTTTTCTTGTATGGGTAATTGTAGCTGAGCCGAATGGTTGGGCTGCTCATGAGCAGGTCGTGGCGTTTCCCAATATGGAGAACGAGGGATACTTTCTACAGGTTGGGATGTCTCGAATATAACGGTTTCGCCGGGTAGTTCCGAGGCATGTGTGTCATTATTGTTACCGGTGACAGATTCGAGAACATGTCCCAGTTGATCTGCCGTACGATAGCGGGCTGCGGGTTCTTTTGCCAGCATACGTAGCACGATTTTTTCCAGATCCGGTGAAATCTCCGGGTTGAGCGACCGTGGGCTGATGGGCATTGCAGTTTGATGCAGGTGCGCCAGCTCTGCTGATGATGCAGCCTGATAAGGTAAAGTGCCGGTCAACAATTCATAAAAAACCACGCCAAGTGAGTAAACATCCGATGTGGGTAGTGGTGGGCTTCCCGCGGCCTGCTCGGGTGAAAAATACTGCGGTGAACCCCAGACCAATTCAGCGCGTTCGTCCGTCTGAATGGTTGAAAGAGCGCGGGCGATGCCGAAATCAGTGACTTTCAGGTGCAAATCTGGAGTAACCACCAGGTTGTGAGGTTTGACATCACAATGGACGATGCCGGCACGATGCGCATAGCCAATACCTGCACATGCCTGTACCATCAATTTGATCGCCTCCTCAACTGCAAAACGGCCTTGCTGCTGGATCATCCGTTTAAGATGCTGACCGGGAATATATTCCATCACCATAAACGGGTGCCCATCGCTGATGCCATAATCATAAACGGTCACAATATTCGGGTGGGAGAGATTGGCAGCTGCACGCGCCTCCTGGCGAAACCGTTCGCGAAATTCACTGTCATCGGAGAAATTCTGACGCAGAATTTTGATAGCTACGGGTCGCTCGAGCATTAAGTCCACTGCCCGGTATACCACAGCCATACCCCCGCTGCCCAACATCTCTTCGATTTGATATCGATTGTTGAGGCGCTTTTCTTCAGTCATTGGGCGAATCTGTTCATCTGAAGCCTTAGCGGCTGATTTAGAATGCAAAAAAAGGATACCATGCCAAGATTTTACCGAATATTAAAGGGTATTGATAGGCTCTCAACATGTCAATCCCTAATAATTTTTCCATTGAAACAAGCCAGCAGGAAATGGATGATCGGCTGAAAATATATGGATTTCGCAAAAATGGATGGACTATCCAATTGTCATCGCAAACCGCTAACATTTTTCTTTCTTTTTGTTAAAACTTTCGGCGATTTGCCTGGATTGCAACATCCTTGCATTGATTATATCCGATGGGAAAAATTAATGATTCCTGCAGGCTATCGCAAGATTTATCGTTGTGGGTTAGAATGACAGACAATCGACCCGGGAAATTCACTTTTTTGTATCAATTCATTTATCGATTGACAAACCAGAAAAGTCTATCGATCACCCTGCGAATTGGTGTCGTCCAGAGAAAAATCCGTCATGCACTACAAAGCCCGCCTAATTTATAACCCTACCGCAGGATCTTTCCCATCTGGCGTTCTTGGCGAACAGGTGAAATCTGCTTTGGCAGAATATGGCTGGGAGCTGGAAATATTTTCTTCATCCAACGGGTCGCATGTGACTGAGCTGGCAGCAGAAGCTGCCCGTCAGAAGCTGGATGCAGTATTTGTCGCTGGCGGCGATGGCACGATTCACCTAGCGCTCGAGGGTTTGGTAGGCACAGAAACTGCATTGGGAGTGTTACCTGGTGGTACTGGAAACGTGCTGGCGCAAGAACTTGGATTAGCCGATTTGCAAATTTTGCGCGCCAACCGATTGGTACAGGCAGCCCGGCAACTGGCAGAAGGTGTGGTGATCAAATCGGATGTCGGATTATGTAATGGAAAACCGTTTTTGCTTTGGGCCGGGATTGGCCTGGATGGATTTGTCGTTCACCGGATCGAGCCAAGGCAACCCTGGGAAAAACAATTTTCCATACTGACTTATGCGTCTAAAGCGATGTGGAATATTCATTTTTGGAATGGTGTCAAGCTAAAAATTGAAACTCCAGAACAAGAGATCGAAGGTGATTATTTGATGGCCGTAGCTTCGAATATTCGCCTGTATGTGGGCGGACTCGCGGAGTTATCTCCTTCGGCGATGTTGGATGATGGAAAAATGGATTTGTGGCTTTTTGAAGGTCAATCCCCGGTAGATGCCTACCACCGTGCTCTGGATTTATTCTCCAGACGCCATCTGCAATCCGAGCACATGATCTGTATCCCCTTTACTCAGGCGAAGGTGAGCTCCGCCACACCGATTTATACGCAATTAGACGCAGAACCGTACGAAAAGTTTGAAACCATCCAGCTTGAAGTTTCCCAGCGAGCGTTGAACTTAATGATTCCCCAAAAGGTTATTACAACCCGTTTTACTCATCCACCGGTATTTGATTGGGATAATTCGGGGAAGGCAACCACTGAAAAAGGAACAAGTCCGGATGAAACTATTGAATTTCATACGTAAGAAGCCATTGGTCTTATTGCTGCTGGCTTTTCCGCTTTCCATCCTTGCGGAATTGCTCCATTGGGGAGAGACGTATGTCTTCGTACTTTCAGCTGTTGGGGTTATTCCCATGGCAGAATTTATTGGTGAAGCAACCGAGGCTCTCACCACCCATACCTCATCAAAAATCGGTGGATTACTGAATGCTACCCTGGGCAACGCCGCTGAGTTGATCATTACAATTGTCGCCATTCGAGAAAATTTATTAGATCTGGTGTTAGCTTCTATAACCGGTTCAATACTGGGAAATTTGCTATTGGTTATGGGTGCATCGTTTCTGCTCGGCGGTTTAAAAAATGGATTTCAAAAATTTGATAGCCGGAATTCGGCACGTTACGCCATTTTATTAATCCTTGCGGTGTTGGCGTTGCTGATTCCCTCCGTGTTGAGCTCGTATATCGGTGAAGACACTGACATCAAAGTCGAGGTATTCAGCCTGAGTGTCGCGGGAGTGATGATCCTGCTATATGCATTATCTTTGGTTTTTAGCTTTCGTACCATTTCTCCGGTAGC
>JAGUYX010000149.1 GCA_020061145.1 Anaerolineales bacterium
AAATCTGCGGGAAAAGAGCCGGTTTTGTGGGTTATACTCGGCCTGTTTGCTTTATGATGACAACGTCTGATTTATACCGTTGGCTGCTCAGCGGAGCTTTGCTAGGTCTTACCGCCGTCGCTTCTCCCGGTCCCTTTCAGGCCTATTTGACCTCCCAGACCATCAAGAATGGCTGGCGGAAAACCATGCTGGCGATTTTTGCGCCTTTGATCAGCGACGGGCCGATTGTCCTGCTGGTTTTGTTTGTCTTACGCCAATTTCCGGATGGATTTCTGAGCCTCATTCAGCTCGCAGGCGGCTTGCTGCTGGTTTATTTTGCCTGGCGCGCCTTTCGTAATTTTCAACAGGCCGGTCGAGCAAAATCGATCGGAAATGAAGATCCCGGCGAGATTCGCCAGCAGAACCTGTGGGAAGCCGCGCTGGTCAATGCGCTCAGCCCGGGTCCCTGGCTGTTCTGGAGCCTGATGGCCGGCCCCCTGCTCGTTGAAGGCTGGCAATTATCCGCCGGAGCGGGCCTGGGCTTCTTGTTCGGGTTTTATGGCGCACTGTTGACCGGACTGGCGGTTTTTATATTTCTTCTGGGCACGGCAAGCCAGCTTGGGCCGCGCCTGAATCGAAGCCTGCTGGGACTCTCCGCTGTTATCCTGTTCTTTTTCGGCATTTACCAGCTTTACCGCGGCATCCAATCGCTGCTGTAGAAGGAGGAAATTCTGCATATGAGTCAGACTGCTTATCAACCGGAAAGTGTGCTGGTTATCGTCGCCCACCCGGATGACATCGAGTTCAGTTGCGCCGGGACCGTAGCCCGCTGGGTGCGCGCCGGCGCCCGTGCCGCATACGTCATCTGCACCTCCGGAGAGGTGGGGATCGCAGAAAAAGGTATGACCAAAGCCAGAGCTGCACAGATCCGCGAGGCGGAACAACGTGAAGCCGCGGCAATTGTAGGCGTGGAGGAAGTTGTGTTCTTAGGCGAACCGGATGGGATGCTGGTCCCCAGCCTGGAGCTGCGCAAAAAATTGGTGCGAGAAATTCGGCGCTTCAAACCCGAGGTGGTATTGACCGGTGACCCCACGATCGTCTGGGCGGGCAAAGATTACATCAACCATCCGGATCATCGTGCGGCAGCCCTGGCGGCGCTGGATGCAACCTTTCCGGCGGCGGGCCAACCTAACCTGTTTGAGGAGCTGGAAGAAGAAGGTTTACAGGCATTCAAACCTCGCAAGGTGTACGCCTACACCTGGGAAAATGGCGAAGAATTTATTAACATCGAAACCACGATAGAGATCAAGATCCAGGCTTTGAAAGCGCATCATAGCCAGCTCAAAGATTGGGACCCGGCAGATATGTTGCGCGAGTGGACTGCCGAATTGGGTAAGGGAAAAGAAATGGCTTACGCAGAAACCTACCGGGTGGTGACCCTGGTCAGCGATGAAGATTGGGAGAAATCCCACGGGGTAGTGCTTCCCGAAGAATGAAAAATGCAAACCGAAAATCGTCGGGGTGTATAGATGAGATGTATCAACACGCTGCCAGTCTATCCCGGCGATAACGGCGCATGCAGGTGTAAATGAAAATAAAAGATTTTGTGATTTTATGGTTTGGAACGTTGGGTTTCTGGTTTTCAGTCGCATCCCTGGCAACCCTTTTTCCGCTGTTTATGGATCGGGCCGGTTATGAAGCCGGTTGGATTGGGTTTGTCACCGGCTCGGCTGCCCTGGGCGGTTTAATTGTCCGCCCGGTGGTCGGCTGGGCGATCGATCGCTGGGGGACGCGTGGATTTTTGCTCGCCGGCGGCGGTATCTGGCTCTTCACCAGTCCCCTGGTGCCCCTGTTGAACACGCCCGAGTTATTGTTAGGGATGCGCCTGATCCAGGGTGTGGGAGGGGCGATGTTCACTGCCGCTGCGCTGGGTTATGTCGGTTTCGTCACCCCCTTCGAAGTGCGCGGCCGGATCATCAGCTTGTGGGATACTTCCGGCAGTGCGGCAAATCTGGTGGCGCCGGTATTGGTCGCCGGTATCGTAATGCTCAACGGATTTCAGCTTGCCTTCTGGGTCAGCGGTCTGGCGGGTTTATTTGCCATGTTGTTTGCCCTGTTTCTCCCGCATGTTGTGCCCGGGAAAAAAGCAGAGGGAGCAATCGTCCCCTTTCGATTTATCGCCCTTTCGGCAGTCAAACCCGGGTTGTTTGCCATCTTCGCCGGGCTGGGCACCGCCGGGTTTATCGTTCTGGGACCACTGGTAGCCGATATTCTCGGCCTGCCAAACGCCGGCATCTTTGTCATGTTGTTTTCTATCGGTAGCCTGGCTGTCCGCCCGCTATCCGCACCCTTATCCGACCGGCTGGGTAGAAATCGGGTGATCTTGCCCGGACTGTTTCTGCTGGCAATTGCCCTGGGGTTGATCGGTCTGATCCAGGAAACCTGGGTGGGTTATGTGGCGCCGTTTCTGTTTGGTTTTGGATTGGGCAGTGTTGTTCCCGGCCTGATGGCGCTGTGTGTGGATGGCAGCAAAATCGAAGAGCGCGGATCTGCTGGCAACACCTTTTACGCCTTCTGGGAAATCGGCATTTTCCTGGGTGCGTACCTGCAGGGTCTGTTACTGGAACGATTTGGGCTGGAATCTTATCTACTTACTGCCGGAATCACCCTGTTAACCGCGGTCATATTCTGGTTATATGCACGCCAGGGTCAAATCGCCAGAGCGCCGCTGGTTGAAGCGTTGCCCCTCGAAACCCCGGATCGGGCGCGGTGGTAGAATCGATATAGAGGAACAAAAGGTGTCTTCCAGGAGAAAAATCCCATGCCTGAAGCTGTAATCGTAGATGCGATCCGTACGCCAATCGGGGCGCTGGGTGGGGCGCTTGCGCCGGTACGCCCGGATGACCTGGCAGCGCACGTCCTGAAGGCGTTGATCGATCGAACCGGAATCGACCCGGCAGAGATCGAAGAAGTGTATCTCGGGTGCGCCAACCAAGCCGGCGAGGACAACCGTAACGTGGCACGTATGGCCGCTTTACTGGCAGGTTTTCCGGTTTCCGTGGCCGGGGTAACCTTCAACCGGTTGTGCGCTTCGGGCTTGAATGCCATCAACCAGGCCGCCCGGGCAATCCGGCTGGGAGAAGGCGATGTATTTATCGCCGGCGGCGTGGAGAGTATGTCACGCGCCCCCTATTCCGTACCCAAAGCCGAAGCCCCGTACGCCTGGGGCAACCTGACCATGTGGGATACTACCCTGGGTTGGCGTTATCCGAACCCCAGGATGGCAGCGCTGTATGGCACCGAATCGATGGGCGAAACCGCTGAAAATATCTGGGATCAAACCCATATTTCCCGTGAAGACCAGGACGGTTTCGCCTTCGAAAGTCACCGCCGGGCGATCGCCGCCATTGATTCAGGCAAATTCGCCCAGGAAATCGTGCCGGTGAAAATCCCCCAACGGAAGGGCGAACCGATCGTGGTGACCACTGATGAGCGTCCCCGGCGAGACACCACGCTGGAAGCGCTCGGCCGTCTGCGCCCCGCTTTCCGCAAGGAAGGTACGGTCACTGCCGGTAACTCATCCGGGCTGAACGATGGGGCCGCGGCGGTTTTATTGATGAGCGACGGTAAAGCTCAACAACTGGGCATTCAGCCCATGGCGCGCATCGTCGCCTCCGGCGCTGCCGGAGTGGACCCGCGTACCATGGGTCTGGGACCCATACCAGCCACGCGCAAGGCGCTGGAACGGGCCGGGCTGTCGCTCGATCAAATCGGGCTGGTGGAATTAAATGAAGCCTTTGCCGTGCAATCCCTGGCAGTGATGCGCGAGCTTGGTTTAAAACCTGAAATCACGAATGTCAACGGTGGGGCGATTGCGTTGGGCCACCCTCTGGGCTGTTCCGGCGCGCGCATTCTGACCACCCTGGTGCACGAGATGCGCCGCAGAGCGGCAGACAGCCCGCGCCCCTATTACGGTCTGGCGACGTTGTGCGTGGGCGTGGGTCAGGGGGAAGCCACAATTATCGAGTGGCTGGATTGAACGAACGTGAATAAACTGCGACCCTTTTTCGACGTGCTTCTGGCTTTGATCCTCATTGCGGGTATCAGCGGATGTTCGTTGCTTTATCCCACGTTGCCTCCCACCCCCACGGTCACCACCCAGGCAACCGGCGCGAGCCGCGAGGACGTAACCGCCACGCCGGCAGTTACCGTGCCTGGCGACACCGTCACGCCAGCCCCATCGCCTGTCCAGGTGGTTAGTGAACCCTCCCTGGTGCGCATCCGCATGTTCACCCGCGACCAGGGATGGGGGTTGACTGAAACACAGGTGCTGCGCACCGAAGACGGGGTGGTAACCTGGTTGGATTTCACCCCGGAGGAAGTCAACCAGGTTGGTTTTGCCGCTTCCGGCTATTTCGCAGATCCCGAAACCGCCTGGATCTTGATCGCCGATCCTGAGGATTTTCAACAGGGCACGCTTTACCATACCCAGAATGGCGGCCTGGATTGGATTGCCTCCAGCACACCTTTCAGCCACGCAGAACTGTTTTTCCTGGACGAGCAGAAGGGCTGGGCTTTGTATATCGTGGGAGCTGGCGCCGGCTCGTCGGTCGCGCAGATTTTCCGAACTCAAGATGGCGGCGAGAACTGGTCGCTGGTCTATGAGGTGAACCCGGAAACCAGCGACATGGTCAGCGGAATCCCTTTTTCAGGCAGTAAAGAAGGGCTTTCCTTTCGGGATGAAAACCATGGCTTTGTCGCCGGGAATATCCCGGCAGACGGGTTTGCTTATCTCTATCACACCCGGGATGGCGGCGAAAGCTGGGAGCAGGCGCCCTTTGAAATCCCCCCCGCCTACCGGCAGAACATGCTGGTATTCACCGCCCCTCGATTTTTTACGCCGCAGGCAGGCAAAATGGCGGTGCGCTTTTTCGGAGCGCAGGGCGAGGGCACGCTGATCTTCACCACGATCGACGGTGGAGAAAGCTGGCTCTCCACCACACCCGTGCCGGGTTATGGCCTGGTGGATATCGTCGATCTGCAGACGATATTCATCTGGGATGGGGGTACGCTGTATCTCACGCGTGACGGCGGGGCTGTCTGGTTGAGCGAAACCCCGGATATCAACCTGGTAGACACCCTGGCCCAGATCGAATTTGTGGATCAATTAACTGGCTTTGCCCTGGCGATGGACGCCAGCGGGAATACCCGCTTATACACCACCCACAACGCCGGTTTAACCTGGAGCAGACTTCCCTGAACCTAGCCAAATATCTTTCTCTCTCCGGCAGGCTGGAACCACAGGAAGGACCCGGGATCCTGATGGTCGCCGCCGGAGCTTTTACTTTCAGCACGCTGATCCTGTTTACGCGGGCCATCGAGGGCCTGGATGCCCGGGCAATCGCTTTTTTCCGCGCCTTTTTCGCCTTCCTGTTTTTCCTGCCTTTTTTGATGCGCGATCGTCAGGCAACCCGCCTGATGACTTATCGCAAAGTGATCCCTCGCCTGATCCTGTTGGGCGGATTGATGGCTGCCTCAGCCGGGCTGTATATTTTTGCCATCCAGCGAACCTCCGCTGCCAACGCTGCGCTGCTGGTTAACACCGCGCCGGTGTACAT
>JAGUYX010000011.1 GCA_020061145.1 Anaerolineales bacterium
GTGCGGGCGCTGAATCCGGTTGGGGCCGTGCCCGGCCAGACGCCGGCGGGCTTCGTCCTGGCTCAGACCGTGCTGGGGGTCGGTTTGCAGGCGCGCCGCGGCGAATTCCGGTGGGAGCACGTGCCAGTCGATGCCGGGTTGGGAGGGAGCGTTTTGACCGGGCAAGCGGGGAACCTTTCTATAATCCAGCTTATTTTACATGCGTTACAGGGATTGTGCCGGTTTCCCGGCTGTTCAGTTTTGTTGGTTTTGGAGGGGATTCAGGAGCGCTGGTCCCCTTCACCCAAACCCCGCAGTCATCTGGAGTGCCCGAGCTGCGCTGAGGCTTGCCTGCGCGTTTTTGTTTGCCGGCGAAATTTCAAGCGCTGATGCAAGCTTCAGCACTCCATAACGCCGCGCATCCTCCTCAAGGAGGCGTCTTTTGCCGGCTGAAGGAACCCTGCGGCGATGGGGCGGGACAGACTTCAGTCTGTCCTACGGGTACGACAGGCTTCAGCCAGTCGATTAGACCCCCCACCCAACCCGATCCCCCGCACCCTCAACGGTGCATCACAAATCGGAATCCCAAATTTCAATGCAATAACAACGTATAAAATCCCCGGCTTTGCTACAATAAAACCAACCAAACCCCGGCGGTATAACTAAAAACGGAGCTGGCATGGAGAATAACTTCCACAGTCCTACCCAGATGGATGCCTCCCGGCAGGCAGCGGATTTGCGTTGCCTGGTCGAGCTGGCGCGCCTCACCACCCAGGCAGATTCCCTGGAAAGCCTGCTGCCCCAGGTCGTGGAGCACCTGCGCCAGGCCTTCACCGCCCGCCTCGCCTGGATCACCCTGCTGACCCCGGAGACGGACGCCGCCCGGGTGCACTACGCCAGCAACCTGCCCGCGATCGAAGCCAACGCCTACCCGCTGGAAGGCTCTCCCGACGCCGCTTTTCTGGCAACCGAGGGCATCGACACCCGGCCTTTCAGCGCTTTCGCCAGCCATCCTGCGCTTGCTCCATTGATTTCCCACCTGGGCGCCTCCTCGTTGTATTTATCCGGCGCTGCCCTGCGTGCCGGGGGGCAGGATTACGGTATTCTTAAGCTCGTGTACGATCACGCGCCAGAGCACGACCCAGACCGGCTGGTCACCCTGGAAACCGCCGTGTACCTGATCGCCGGCGCGATCCGCAATTTCTGCCTCAACCAGGAGATCATCCAGCTCACCAACACCGATTCGCTCACCGGTTTATATAACCAGAGTTATTTCCTGGAGCGCGCCCGGCAGGAAATCCAGCGCGCCAGGCGTTACCACCACACCTTCAGCCTGCTGATGATTGATATCGACCGGTTTCGCCAGATCAACGAAGCCCACGGGCGCCAGATTGGCGATGAAATTTTACGCCAGGTGGCAAACATCTTGCAATCTAATTTGCGAACGGTCGACCTCCTGGCGCGTTACGGGGGAGAAGAGTTTGTCCTCTTGCTGCCCGAAACCGGCCTGAATGAGGCCCTGGGCGTCGCCGGTCGGCTGTTATACACCTTGCGCTCCACGCCAATCGCCACAGAATCCGGCAAGGTGTCGATCACCGTCAGCGTGGGCGTTTCCGGGCACACCGCCCAAACTGAAACCAACATCGACCGCCTGCTCGACCGCGCCGACCGCGCCCTCTACCAGTCTAAAAAGAACGGGCGTGATCGGGTCACCGTCTGGGTAGAAGATTAATTCCGCAGAAAGAAAGAACTGCCAGTTTCGCGGCATGAATTCCGCAAATAAACCTCCCTTCGTCAGGTTTATCGCCCGGGTGTTCACCCAGGCTATTTTGCCTCCCTGGTTGGTGACCGCGGGCTTTGCCCTTTTTTCGGCGGCTTACCTGTTCCTGATCCTGGAATTCGACAAAAGCCTGTATTTGTTGCAGTTTCTCTTACCCGTGCTGCTCTGGGCGGCTTTCCTTTACCCCCGCTGGGTGACCTACAGCATGCTGGGCGTGCTGGTGGTAGTCAACCTGCCTGGAGTGGATCTGCGCGGCGAAAATTTCCTGCCCCAAATCATCATCAACTCCATCCGCCTGCTGACCACGGTTGCCCTGCTCGAGCTGATTTACGCCATGAGCTCGCGCCGCCTGAAGATGGCGGCCGATCTGGAAGAGACCCTGGCGCATCTGGAGCTGATTTACGATAACGTCAGCGACGCTATTCTGATGGAATCCTTGCAGGGGGAAATCCTGGATGCCAACCAGCGCGCCTGCGAGCTGTACGGTTATTCCAAAGCAGAATTGTTGCGTAAAAACGTCCGCGACCTGGTGCCAGAAGACTATCACCAGCATATCCTGATCGATGATACTCCGGATGTGCCGGTGGAGATCCTGAATTTGCGCGCCAATGGGGAACGCTTCCCGGTAGAAGTCTCCGCCCGGCGCTACCGCCAGGGAGGGCAGGAAGGGTTGCTGGTGGTAGTGCGCGATATTTCCCGCCGCTACCATGCAGAGGCGCTTTTGCAGCAACAAACCCGGCTGGTGCTGGAGACCAGCGCGTCCGCCACCATTCAAAGCGCCTCCATCCGCTTGTTGAGCGGGGCGCGCAGCCTGCCGGATATCGACCTGGCAGCGTTGTACCTGATCAACACCACCGATTCCGCCTACGAGCTGCAAAATATCCAGGGCGCCGTCGAGGGGCATCCCTTCCCTGCCACGCTGGCGCTGGATACCCCCCTGGTCGCCTCCATACGTTATGGACTGCCGGTCTTTTACGGGCTGGATGACGTTCTACCCGAGCCGGTTGCCGGAATTCGACAGGAATTGGGTTTGCAGGCAGTGGGCATCATCCCCATTTTCTTCCAGACCAGCATCGTGGCGGCGTTTATCGTCGCTTCGCGCTCGGTTCCGGAATTGCCGGAAGAAACCACCAGCGCCCTGGAGACGATTACCTTTGTCGCCGGGAATGTGCTGGCGCGCCTGAACGCCGAGAGCCACCTGCGCACCAGCGAAGCCCGCTTCCGCTCGATCTTTGAAAATGCCACCATCGGCCTCTACCAGACTTCCCCAGCCGGGCAGCTTCTTTCCGCCAACCAGGCCCTCGCCAGCCTGTTCGGCTATAACACGCCGGCAGAAATGATCGCCGAGGTGGGCAAAGATGTCACCCAGTTATATGTTTTCCCCGAAACACGCAAAAACATCCTGGCGGACCTGAATAATAACGCCCCCCGCCTGCGCACCGAGGTCCAGTTCCATCACCGCAGCGGCAGGGTAATCGATGCCGTGCTGGGCACCTGGGTAATTTCCGACGCCAATGGGGAAATGATGTACCTGGAAGGGTATATCCAGGACATCACCGAGCGGCGCAACCTGATGACCCGCCTGGAAGTGCTGCACAATATCGACAAAATCCTGCTGACCAGTGAAGACGTGGAAAACAGCCTGGAGCCGGTGCTGACAGAAATTCGCCGGTTGATCCCCTTCGAGCATGCCGAGGTCTGGACCGGCGACCCGGCGCCCTCTGGCAGTGGCAGCCGCTATTACCGCAGCGTCTTCCACCTGTTGGATGGCCGGCTGCGCCAGGCTTCTCGCGTTCTTCCGACGATGCGCAGCCTGCCGCTGGTCAGCCCGGCTTCCCTGCAAATTGTGGACGACCTGCAACAGGCCGCCGGCCAGTTGGAAGAAAGTTATAACTCCCTGGCATTGAAAAACTGGGCGGCGGATGGCTGGCGTGCCTGCCTGGCGGCGCACCTGGTGGTGCAGGGAAAACGGTATGGCGAAGTGGTGCTGTTGAGCAAACAGCCGGGGATCTTCACCGAGCGTGAAAGCGACCTGCTCGGCCAGGCGGCCAGCCTGATCAGCATCAGCCTGCAGGATTTAAGCCTGCGCCGGGCGGAACAGACCAGCCGCCTGCAGGCGGAAGAACGCGCCCAGCGCATCGATCAATTGCGTCGCTCGGCAGAAAACCTCAACGAAACCTTCAACCAGCAGGACGTTCTGGAAACCGGTCTGTCCATCCTGATGGAAATCACCGGCACGGACAAAGGATGGGTGACGATCAAGGACGAAAGCAGCGGGGAATACCTGTCTACCCTGCAGATTGGCCTGGCGCTGACGCCCGAAGAGCTGCAGGCGCAATGTAAGGCCAACCAGCCGGAATGCAGCGGTTACCAGTTGCTGGCGGGCAGCCTGAACCTGGCTCCGCGCTGGCTGGATTGCCCCCTGCTTGCCTCGGTCAACGGGCAAGAGCCGGAAAGCAGCGCTATCCTGGCAGTACCTTTACACTCCGGACGCCGTCTGCTGGGCGAGACGCACCTGGTCGTCCCGCATAACTTTGCGCTCACCCAGGATCTGCGCCAGGTGTTGGCGGCGGTGGGCGCTCAGCTTGGGGCCGCCCTGGAACGCGCCGACCTGTTCGAGCAGATTCACAAACTGGCTATCGTGGATCCGCTCACCGGCCTGTATAACCGGCGCTATTTCTTCGAGCGGGCAGACTACGAATTCCGGCGATCGCGCCGCTATGGAAACAGCATGGCGTTATTGATGCTCGACATGGACTTCTTCAAGCGGGTGAATGACCGCTTTGGGCACCCCGCCGGGGATCAGACCCTGGCTGCCCTGGCGCAGCATTTACAAAACTCGATGCGCAATACCGATTTGCTGGCGCGCTATGGGGGCGAAGAGTTTGTCATTCTCTTGCCGGAGACCAACCAGGAAAATGCCTTACAGACCGCGCATCGTTTGCACGCCCTGGTGCGCGAGACGCCCTTCCGCCTGGAAAAAGGCGTTGCCGCGCTGACGGTGTCGATCGGCGTTGCCGCCCTGGACGAGAGTTGCCTGGATATTTACACCCTGCTGGATCGCGCCGACGAAGCGCTGTACGTGGCGAAAAACAACGGCCGCGACCAGGTGTGTGTCTGGAAAAACGCAGGATAGGCTTCAGCCTGTCCCGCCCCATCGTCACAGGGATCCTTCAGCCGGCCAAAAGCGCCTCCTGCAGGAGGATGCGCGGCGTTATGGAGTGCTGAAGCTTGCTTCAGCGCTTGAAATTTCGCCGGCAAACAAAAACGCGCAAGCAAGCCTCAGCGCAGCTCGGGCACTCCA
>JAGUYX010000292.1 GCA_020061145.1 Anaerolineales bacterium
GACCGCATGGTCTGGTCAGGCGACCGCATGGTCTGGTCAGGCGACCGCATGGTCTGGAGTGGAGCCTACCCGACGCTTTATTAGGCCAGACTTCTGACAACCGAATATCTGTTTGCCACGGCAAATGACACAACAGCGATGGTAGAATACCGTCGCTGTTGTGTATCTTACCTTGAGGACGACTCCATCGATGCCAAAAAAAACCAAGTGGACAGAATTCCTGCTTCTTTCGGTCATTTCCGTGATCTGGTTTGCCATCGGGTGGTTGATCCGTGACCGCACCTTATCCACCGATTTACGCCTGATGGAGGAAGTACAGCAATATCTGACAGAAGAATCAATCGCAAATGTGCCGAGCAGGCGTGAGCTTACATATGCAGCGGTGCGCGGCATGCTTGCGGCGACAGATGACCGGTATGCAGCTTTCCTCGAGCCGGAATTCGCCGCCAAATTTATGCAGGATTTTGCTGGGGAAACAGGCATCATCGGGTTGGTCGCCGAAAACCAGGAAGGCGTGATCCGGGTGACGCATATCCTGCCCGGGGAACCGGCAGACCTGGCCGGGATTCAGCCAGGAGACGTGATCCTGTCCATCGACGGAATGGAGCTGCAACCTGAAATTACCAATAACGAACTTGCTTTATTGCTGCGCGGCGCAGTGGGAGAACCGGTGAAGCTGCAGATTCTTCGCGAAGACCAACCTCTGGAATTCTCCCCCATCCGCATAGAGCGTCCTTTCGTCAGTTCAAAGATGTTGCCCGGCGGGATCGCCTACCTATTCCAGCATACCTTTACGGCGAATACACCCGAGCTGGTACACCAGGAACTGGTAAAACTCCTGGCGCAAGACCCGAAAGGTTTGATCTGGGATTTACGCAGTAACGGCGGCGGCTCCATGGAAGCCACGCAATACATCCTCAGTCTATTTATTCAGGAGGGATTGTTGTTTTCTGCCGAGAGGAAAGGCGGGGAAGAAGTAAAATTCGAAGCTGTTTCTGCACCTTTTTATGTCGACCTTCCGCTGGTGGTTCTGATTGGGGAGAATACCTATTCATCGGCAGAAACTGCCGCTATCAGCATCCAGGAGCACAAACGCGGTATTTTGATTGGCAGTGTGAGCTATGGCAAAGGCACCATCCAGGCGACGGTTTCCTTACCTGGCGAGACTGCCTTGAGCTATACAGTGGCGAAATGGCTTTCTCCTTCCGGGGTGTGGGTGGATGAAACCGGGGTTACACCGGATATCCTGGTTGAAGACAATCCAGATACAGAAATAGATGAGGTGCTGGAGTTCGCTCGCGAACACCTTATGCTTAATAATCCCTGAACTGCAATAACAGCAGGAGGTCAGGATGGGAGATACCGTCTTTGGACAGATCATACGCGGCGAAAGGCAGGCCGATATTGTCTACCAGGATGATCAATGTCTGGTTATTCGCGATATCCATCCCCAGGCGCCCGTGCATCTGTTGGTAATCCCCAAAAAGCCGATCCCGAAAATTGCCGAGACCACACCGGACGATCAGGAGTTGCTCGGTCATTTGTTACTGACGGCTAACCGGGTAGCCCGCCAGGAGGGATTATCAGATTACCGGCTGGTGGTCAATAACGGCAGCCAGGCCGGACAATCCGTATTCCATCTGCATATTCATGTGCTGGGTGGGCGTCCCTTCGCCTGGCCCCCCGGCTAAAATCAAGGTCGCGTTGATGCCGGTGATTAAAAAACTCGCCCTTGTCACAGGGCGAGTTTTTTCTTGGTATCAGTGGATTGGAATTTATTGCCCGCTGAAAATGGCATTGGCCAGCAAGCGGAAGGTGTTTTCTGGGTGACCGCGGAAGGTGACATCCAGACCGATCAGGCTTCTGTGGCTGCTGCCATTGCGGCCGTGAATTACCACCGGGTAACCAGCCGCTCCGCTGGTCTGCCATCCTGGCCAGAAACCGGAGATCAGGAAATTGTCCACGTTCAACGTGGCAGCCACTTCAACCTCTGGCCCGATTGTGGTAAACCATACCGGGGTAAAGACAAAGGCCACATCTTCCGTCCAGAATCCTCCGGCGATGGTATCGTTGGCAGCATAGTTCAGGCCGACAATCGCATTACCATCCGCATTGGCGAATGTAAAATCGAGCAGGCCGGCTTCATCAGCGAAGCGCGCACCGGTTGTGCGCAATCCCACATAATCTCCACCGGCAGCAAAGAAACTATCGAATGCGGCCTGACCGATGGGGTTAAGCGTGGCATAGCGCGCGCTGGCGTTCACAAATACATCATAACCGCTGATGGCTCCGGCGTTTAACATACTGGTGGAGAGGGTGTCGAATTTGAAGCCCAACGTACGCAGCGCATAGGCCACCCCACCATCTCCCGAAACCGCGATCCGTGGTTGGGATAACTCCACCAGCCCTGCCGGTGTGGAACGCACGGCGACCAGATCCAGGCCATATTGGTTAGCCAGCTCATTGGCCAGGGACGGATCCCCGGGAATGAGCAAGGCGCCAGCGGCAAAGGAGTGTCCATTATCGGTGAAGCCGGTGGGGGCACGATAAACCCCTTCGCCCCGATCCAGCAGCATATTGGTTACTTGAAATGCTGCCAGATTAACCGGCTCATAGGCATACATCGTTGCCCGGTTACCGGTAACGCTACCTACAGGTGTTCCCGGGTTGTTAACCGGCGCAGCAGCCACAGAAAACTCGGTTTCAGTAACCGCCCGGTAGGTGCCCCATAACAAGGGATTGCTCCATACAGAAGGCGGCGAATAGAAAAACAGACCTTCTATGTAGGAAAGATCCGGGCCGCTCTCCAGGATGGTATTGGCCAACCCGCGTTTGGGCTGATCCATCCAGACGAGGTAACTTCCTTTCGGGTAGGTAACACCGTCCACGGTGAACACCTGGGATGCCTGCTCCACCTGAATATCATTTTTGAGCAAAAAGTCAATCAGGCGGCTGACCTGGTGATCACTGTACTGGAAGGGAGCATCCGGCGGGATGATATAGGCCACCGGAAATTCTTTGACGATCAGGTCGTTATATTGATCGAATTGGGTTTCATCCAGCAATTCATCCGGGATGCGCATTTGGGGTAAATCCAGGAATCCCCGGCGGAAAATTTCGATCTGATCGTAAAGCATGGCCTGGCGGTTTTCCGCCACGAATTTGAGCGCACCCCAGACTGCCGCATAATGTGCGTCTACGCCGCGCGCATCACGGTAGGAGGTCTCCAGGGTATGCCCGTATGAACCGTGGAACATGGCATACATGGGCGCGTAAGTGGGCGGCCAATCATCCCAACCCAGGTCAAAATCCCGGAAGGGAATTTGAGCGGAAAAGCCTGTCTGGGCGAAAAGTTCTGCCTCCATAGCCTCAGCCTGAGCAAACGCCCAACGGATATACAGGTCGTATTCATAGTTCGGATTATGCGGAGGCGTGCAAGGCTCGATCAACATCGGGTTGACGAAACCATGCAGGTCGAGGAAGATCATCGGATTCCATTCCTTGACCACCCTCACCGTAGCCTGTACTTCCGGTTGGGATTGGGTAATGAAATCCCGGTTCAGATCAATACCGGCGGCATTGGCGCGCGTGCCCAATACACGCCCATCGGGGTTCTGCACGACGTTAACCAACAGGATCACATTCTCCAGGATTGCCAACGCTTCGGGGTCGTTGCTGGTCGCCAGATATTCAATCAAGCGAATCGCTGCATCGGTACCGGGATACTCATTTCCATGAATACTGCCGTTGATAAACACCGGCACTTTAAAATCTCCGAACCGGTCAATCATTTCCTGGGCTTTTTCCGGGTCTTTGAGCATGGTATTACGGATGGCCTGGTACTGACCCAGGCGTCCCATGGCCTCGGGTGCGGAGAGGGTCACCAGGAATAAATTGCGCCCTCCAGCCGATTGGCCAATGACATCGACCCTGACCCGGTTGCTGCTTCTCTCAATTTCGCGCAGTTTGGGAGCAATTTCCGAGTAGAGGATCGAATCGTAAAAAGGAGACGGATTTTCCGGCTCGGGAGTAACATCCCACCAATTCCCCGAACTTGTGGCGGTAACTGGCTGGGTAAACGAAGCAACCAGCAACGCCAGACAGACCAGCACAATCAGGCTGGTCCAGATACGTATAATTTTTCGTTCTTCCATTCCCTGGTCGTCCTTTCAACATGAAAATGGGTCGAGGGGCCAGAAGCACGATTGTCATGAACCCAAAAAACTGTAAGCGGGGTTCCGGGAATGCCCGGCGTAGCCAACGAAGTTGCCTCCTTACCGGTGGTCTATAGTTGTGAGATTTTTGAGTTGAAATACAACCGGCTAAAGAGCAACCTGGAGTGTCAATCCTATTGTAATGAAAATCCGGATCACCCTCAAGAACCAACTGCGGTTTTTTTCACGCCGGCAGCCAGCGCACTCGAAAAAGCCGAGAAATCCAGCCCGGTTGGTTCCTGAAACACACGCAGATCAAAATGACTGGCAGCAGCAAGCAAGTGGTCGAATATGTCCGATTGGATCGCTTCGTACGTTTCCCAGCTGGTGGTGCGGGTAAACACATAAATTTCGATTGGCAAGCCGGTAGGGTTAGGAGCCAGGGCCCGAATCAGAAAGGGCATACCATCACGGTGAATATCCGGGCGTTGGCGTAAATAACTGCGGATATAACTGCGAAATATTTCGACATTCGTAATCTGGGGGCCGTCCAGGGGGGAATCCACCTCGGATAATTGGTTATTCTTGAAGATTCGGATCGCCTGGAGGCGTTTTTCCAGGTAATCCTGGATCAGATCGATCTGGCTGAGGCGTGAGAGCATCTCATCATCGCAGAATTTGATGCTGGTCATATCCACCAGGATAGAGCGTTGAATTCGCCTGCCGCCGCTTTCCTGCATACCTCGCCAGTTTTTATAAGCGACATCCACTATTTTGTAAGTGGGGATCATGGTGAAGGTCTTATCAAAATTCTGCACTTTGATGGTATGCAGGCTGATATTAACCACGTCTCCATCCGCCCCGTAGCTGGGCACTTCGATCCAATCCCCCTCCTTAATCAGGTCATGGGCAGCAATTTGCACGCTGGCGACAATGGATAACAAGGTATCCTGAAAGATTAACAGCAGTACAGCCGTCAACGCGCCCAGGCCAGTGAGTAGTACCCAGGGAGATTCTCCGGAAAATAGCGAAACAGACAGGATGACCCCCACCAGTACGATTAATATCTTGATTATATCGAGATAACTTTGAATGCTTACGCCGGTAAAACCAGGCCGGCTTTCATAGATCTCGTTTAGCGCGCTCAACAGGGCATTAACACTGAGCACCGAAACCATCAAAATACCGAATAAGGCACCTTTACGAATCCCTTCCTGGTAATCTGGCAGCAGGTAAGCAAAGGCATAATACACACCCAGTGGAGCCAACCAGGATATGCGCCTCGGTCGCAAATGGCGCACCAGGATATCATCTACCCGGGTTTGCGTGCGGGATGAGATATAAATCAGGCCGCGGGCGACGACATTACGGGCAAAAAGTAAAAGCAGCAAGCCGATCAAGACCAGCGTGCCAATGGCTGCCAAAGGGTTTTGATCCACCCAGTTTTGAAGTGCGCTTGTCTCCATAAGCCCTCCCAAATTGCATCAATCATATCATTTTGACCCGATTTCGCATGTTACAACTTTGCAAGATCAAGCCAGCTTTCCGGCATGGGAGAGGTATTAAAAATAGGAGAGTTCAGGTTTTTTTATTTTTATTTTTATTTGCGTGGCCCGCGTAAAATTAGAAAACTTGCCTGGCTGAGCGCTAGCAATTCCCCCTGCGGGTTTTTTACTTCGGCAGACATGAACAAAAAGCGGCGAGTCAAATGATCGATGCGTGCGGTGACTTCAATGTATTCATCCTGTAGAGTAACACTTTGGATATAGCTGGTATTGAGCTGGGTGGTCACACTTGGAGGTGCAAACAGGTAACTTAACGGGCCAAAGGCGTTATCGATTGCCGCAACAATCATGCCGCCCTGCATCAATCCCAACGGATTCTGATACCGTTCTTTAACCGGCAAACGTACGGTCAGCGACTTTGCTTCCTCATCCCAGGCTACAAATTGAGCCTCCATAGCGACGAACACTTTAGGGGGAATCTGCACCTGATCCGGGTTGGAGTTGATGCTCCGCAATCGACGCACCAGCATTTCTTCTAAAGACTCCATGGTTGCTCCTAGTTTTGCACGATGTACTTGCTATTTAGATTAATCGGTATAATTCGCCGAAAGTATTTATAAATCAGGCAAACTACTAATGGCGAATTACATTCAGCAATCGGCGGTTAATCGCCCATGTTATTCTAAAAACTTACCGCCGATTGCCTGGTCAGGTTTCTTCAACGCGCGCGTCTGTGATCAACTGTTGTTTAACTTTCCACAGGCGTTCTGTAAGCGAAACATGGTAGTGGTGGGGGTACATCAGTCGCTTGACGCCCGGATCCAGACGTTCCATATCAATTTTACGGAGCTGGCGAATTTGATCGATCGCAGGTGAAGGATGCAGCAGGCGCCCTTCTTCCAGAATGGGTACCAGGAGTTCTTCGATTTCCGAGATTTCTCCAGCATCCAACATCCGGTATTTGGTATGGTCTGTGGGATGGTGGAAAAGAATACTGCTCTCTTGACGGGGATCTTCTTCCATCAGGCTTAATAAATCAGCAGTTGCTTTAGAACGCTTATCATACACACGCCAGACACGTTTATGTCCTGGATTGAGTGTTTTTGCCGGCGTTTCGGAAATCTTAATGGCCGGTATCCATTCGTTATCAGCACACACCGCAACCAGCTTGTATACCCCATCCAGGGCGGCATCACCCGCGGAAGTGATCAAACGCGTACCCACGCCATATACCAGCCGGTTGATCAATTGATCCGGGTTCACGCCATAGCGTGGGGCTTCATCCTGAATCTGGGTGATGATCTGCCAGATAACCAGCTCATCCAGCTGGTTCGAAAGGACAATACTTGTCTCGGGAAAGCCTGCCTCGTTAAGCATCCGCGCGGCCTGGATGCTCAGGTATGCCAGATCACCAGAATCCAGGCGAACTCCAACGGGTTTATGACCTTTCCGGCGCAATTCTTCGAACACTTTGATCGCATTCGGCACCCCACTCTCTAATGTATCGATAGTGTCTACCAGCAGGAGGGTTTCATCCGGGTATATATCAGCATAGGCGCGGAAAGCGTCCAGTTCGCTGCCTCCCAACGCCATAAAAACCTGCACCATGCTGTGGGCATGTGTCCCTTTGGGCTCATAGCCAAACAGCCGCGATGCTTCCACATTGGAAGTGTAGTTTGCCCCGCCAATCAGCGCGGCGCGCGCGCCGGCATTTGCTGAGCCATCCTGGGCGCGCCGCAGTCCAAACTCCAGCAATAACTGGCTGCGCCCGATCTCGCGCATCCGGGCAGCCTTGGTAGCAATCAGAGTCTGGTAATTAAGCATATTTAAGAGCGGCGTTTCCAGGATTTGAGCCATGATTAAAGGCCCCATGACCACCGTCAAAGGCACATTGGGGTGCACCACCCGCCCTTCAGGGATGGCATGCAGGCTGATCCCGCTGAAATCGCCATGTTCCACCAGCCACCTTAAAAAATCTTCGGAAAATAAACGCTCCCCTGTACGCCCTTTGCGCCCCCGTAGATATTCGACATCCTCACTGGTGAAGTGGGCATCCTGCATCCATTCCAGCAGACTACCCAACCCGGCGTTGATGCAATAACCCGCCTTGTGATTACCGTAATCCGGATAGCTACGGAAAAAATGATCGAATTGCGCCTGCCGTTCGTGCAATCCCACCCGAAAGTACAGCTGGGCCATGGTTAACTGGTACATATCCGTGTAGAGAATGGAATGTTTTTTTTGCAGGGTTTCATTCACCGGGGATGCCTCCACAAAAAGATGCCCTCATCACTACTTATTCTACTCCCAAGTTATGCCTCCACCCAAATAAGCCGTATGAACAAAGCGGGCGTCCTGAAGATATATCAGGACGCCCGAAGGCAGCTGCTTCCGCATGGCTACCTGCCGCGTTGGAAAAACCCAATGATCAGCAAGAAAATCACCGCTCCCAGGACTGCCAAAGCCAGGCTACCCAGGTTAAACCCGGATACGCTTCCCATACCTAATTGTGTACCCAGCCAGCCGCCAATTAACGCCCCCACGAGACCCACCGCAATATTCGCCAGACAACCCATGCGGTTATTGCGTCCGGTGACAATGCTCGCCAACCAACCGGCAAGCCCTCCGAAAATGATCCAGCTCAATATGCCCATTATCGCCTCCAGGTTTGTGTCGGGATGTGTCAAATCCCAAGCAGGGATGCTAACCAGACACCACATTTCTTTTACAGGGGTTAACACCCGCCTGTACCATCCCACACATAAAACACTCAAATACACTCCGGGTTGCGCCGAGATTGCATCCGAGAGGAGAAAAGGGATTGACACAGTGTAGTCTTATGAATAATTTTGATATTCACAATCGATCCCACGCAAGACGATTTGATCCGCAGCCTGCAGGTGCGGGCTATCGTGCTGGATCAGGGAGCCAACCAACAAACACGACATGTTCTGGTCAACCGGGTGCTCAGTCGCATCCCCGAATCCCGGGCAATCGAATTCAAGGAACGGCTTAGAGATCTGATCCGGGAATTCAACGCGGCGGACAACGAAAGTGTGTCCCAGGCATTTGCATTGAGAATCGCTTATTACCCCCAACCGGAAACAGAATAAACGTCCTGAGGCAGTGGTTTTAAGCGATCCATTAGTGCTGGCTTTTACCAATGCGGCGGCTCTGGGAACGATACGCCTGATCGGTGGAGTGGGCATGCTGGCAGGAAGCATCCTGCTCTCAATTCATCCAGACTCTACCCTCGGCGTATCTTTCGCCAGGGTTTTTTTTATAATTTAAGGTCATAGCGGATCGCCTATAATATACTTATGGGTAAATTAGTCAGATTGCTTAACCAGGCTTCACAAACCTACAGTCAGGCTAATGGCGGCTTGGTAGCTGCAGCGCTTACTTATTATGCATTGTTCTCCCTTTCCCCGTTGCTGGTATTGTCCATATCGATTTCTCGCTGGATTTTTGGGGTTTCCGGGCTTCTGGATAATCTCCTGGTGACTCTTTCAATTTACATTACCCCAGAGATTGCCGAGACGCTAAGAACGTTAATTGAGGATTATCTGGAAAATACCGGCTCCACTTTTCCAGCGATTATCAGCCTGGGAGTGATGTTGTTCGGCGGCTCGATGATTTTCGTTCAACTGAAAACCGCATTGAACCAGATCTGGGGCATCACCCCGCGACCGGAAAATAACCTGCTCTATATATTGCGTCGCCAGGGACTGGCTTTTGGCATTGTGCTTTTACTCGGTGGATTGATGGTCATACTGACCCTGATAACCCCGCTGATCGACCGTTTTCGACAGGAATGGTTTGCCAACATCTCACTGATCAACCAGCTTATTCCATATGCCAACATCCTCTTTCTGGTATTGATGTTTGCCGCAATATTTTCGCTTACGTTTAAAATCCTGCCGGACGCAAATATCGCCTGGAAGTACGTCTGGCTGGGCGGGAGCCTGACCGCCGTAGTATTTACAATTGGCGAGTTGCTGCTTGGCTATTATCTCAGCCGTACCGGGTTTGGCTCGGTATATGGCGCAGCCGGATCCTTTATTGTCTTGATGTTCTGGATGTATGTTTCAGCCCAGATCGTTTTATTTGGAGCGGCTTTTACCAAAACCTATGCCGATTTATACGGGCATGAAATCCAATCCCTGGAGTGACCACGAGACAACAACACACGGAAAAAACTCGAAAGGAATCAAGCAAAATAAGCTGATTCTTCACTAAAAATAGTGGAATAAAGAAATTTGGCCGCCAATTTGGTGGAAATTGTTGCCAATTTTCCTTTTCTAATGTAAATTTAAAAAGTCACCTTCCCCCGGTTTAATTACTCTGCCAGAGTGAGTGGAATTGTGCCTGATTTGCCAGTCCTGCCGGGGATACTATTCACCTGATCTTCAAGGAGGAAGAGATGAGTCGGAAACATTGGTTTGCGATCGCGTTTTTCGTGTTGGGCGCTTTACTGCTGGTCGCCTGCCAACCAGCTGCACAGGACCCTGAAGGCTGTCTGGGGTCCGCAGAAGAGGCAATAGTGGATCTGGAATGCCGCGAAATTACCATTGCGGTGGAAAATGCCTACCTGCCTTTCAACTATATCCGTCTGGATACCGGCGAACCGGAAGGCTGGGATTATGATGCGTGGCGGGAAATTTGCCGGCGTTTGCATTGTAAGCCAGTCTTTGTGGAAGCATCCTGGGAAGGCATGATTCAGGCAGTCGCGGACGGACAATACGATGCAGCAGCAGATGGGATTACCATTACAGAAGACCGGGCTGAGATTGTTGATTTTTCGATAGGCTATATCAACATCGAGCAACGCCTGCTTGTACGGAAGGGCGAGGACCGGTTCTCGAGCATTGATGAGTTTGCTGCAAATGAAGAGCTGGTGATGGGTACACAGACTGGTACAACCAACTATGAAACAGCCACTCAATACCTGCCTGAAGCACGGATCAATGCCTTCGAACAGTTCCCCTTTGCTGTACAGGCGTTGATCGCCGGTGATGTCGATGCGGTCATAATTGATGAAGTAGCCGGGCAAGGATATGTCGGCGAAAATGCCGAGCAACTGAATCTGATCGGCCCGTCAATATCGAGTGATGAATTGGGTTTCATTTACCCCAAAGGTTCCGATCTGAAAGATCCGGTCGATCAGGCGCTGCGCGCCATGATGCAGGATGGATTCCTCACCCAGCTTAACCTGAAATACTTCGGACCCGATTTCAACATTACTTACGACGATATTCAATAAGTATAGAAAACGCTTGAGGTCAGCAACCGGTGTACAGGAAAGCACGCTGTACACCGGTTGCTTAAAATCGTCTGGAGAAAATAGTGGAAACCGAACCTACCTATTCCGTCATCGATATTCCAATCATCGGTGAAGGCAAACCTGAGCCACTCCAAAACCGGCTGCGGACTTTTCCCTGGTGGTTTGTCGCTCTCCTGATCACCCTGGCCCTCACATTTTTTCTGGTTCTGACCACCCAGAACTACCGTGAGGCTTTCACTTTCATCGCGGTTGGCCTGGGGGTTACCACCAGTATCTCGTTGATCTCTTATAGTTTCGCTCTGGTCATCGGACTGATTGCCGGCATGGGGCGAATTTCGCGCAATGTGCTATATCGGAATGTCTCCACTTATTATGTGGAGGTCGTTCGCGGCGTGCCCATGCTGGTGTTGATCTTTTACATCGCGTTTGTATTTGTTCCGGACATAATCGGCGGAGTCAATCAATTCGGTTTCTTTTTAGAGGAACTCAGCAATGGGCAAATCGGCTCCGCCCTGGCGCAAATCGAAAATCAAAGTTTTTCAACTTACTGGCGAGCGGTAATTGCCCTGTCGATCACATATGGCGCATTTCTGGCAGAAATCTTTCGTGCCGGCATCGAATCGATTGAAAGAGGCCAGATGGAAGCCGCGCGTTCGCTGGGGATGAGTTACCGCCAGGCAATGCGCTACGTGATCCTGCCACAGGCAATCCGCAATGTGTTACCTGCGCTGGGGAACGATTTCATCGCCATGGTAAAAGATTCTTCGTTAGTCTCAGTACTCGCCGTTCGAGATATTACTCAGATTGCACGGTTGTTCGCCGGACGTTCGTTTCGCTTCCGTGAGGCGTATACCATTCTGGTTGTGCTCTACCTGACCATAACGATCATCCTGTCCCTGTCGGTGCGAATATTTGAAAGGCGGATGAGCCGTGAATCCCGCTGATCCCATAATTGAAGTCAAAGACCTCTATAAATACTTTGGCCGGGTGAAGGCCTTAAACGGCGTAAACCTGACGGTGGACCGCGGCCGGGTAGTCGTGATCATCGGGCCCAGTGGCTCCGGAAAATCCACCCTGTTGCGGTGTATAAATCGCCTGGAAGTGCCCACCAGCGGTGAGATCTGGGTGGATGGTCAGTTATTGACTAAAAATGAAAAACAACTGAATGAAATCCGCGCCGAAATTGGCATGGTTTTCCAGTTGTTTAATCTCTTTCCCCATCTCACCGTGCTGGAAAACATTACCCTGGCACAAAAGGTGGTACGCAAACGCTCCACAGAAGAAGCCCAAAAAATCGCGCTATCCAAACTGCAACGCGTGGGCATCCTGGAAAAAGCAGAGGTTTTTCCACGCCAGCTATCCGGCGGGCAACAACAACGGGTAGCGATTGCGCGAGCTCTGGCTATGGATCCAAAGATCATGCTCTTCGATGAGCCAACCAGCGCATTGGATCCTGAAATGATCAAGGAAGTGCTGGACGTGATGCTTGACCTGGCACGCGAAGGGATGACCATGGTGGTGGTTACTCATGAGATGGGATTCGCGCGCGCTGCCGCTGATGAAATCATCTTTATGGATGAAGGGTTGATTGTCGAGCAAACTACACCTGAAGCCCTGTTCAGCAATCCCAAACACGAGCGCACCAAACTATTCCTGTCACAGATATTGCATAAATAGCGCCCGGCTTTTCAACAGATCTGTCGGGTACATATCAATAAAAAACTCCACAAACATCGCCAGCGCAGGCAGGCTGTTTGTGGAGTCATGGAGATGAGGGTATTTCAGACTGGATCAGTTTTTACCAGAAATTTTTTCAAATTTGCCCTCAAAAATTTTGGGTTTCCCGCCGGATTTCACCTCGATTCGTTTCGCCCGCGCTTCTTCCACCTTGGGCAAGGTGAGGATCAATACGCCGGCCTGATAATCCGCCTGGATGTGATCCGTGTCGATACGAGTGGGTAAGGTGATTGAGCGAGAGAATTTTCCAAATCGACGCTCACGGAGGTGGACCTGCTCGCCTTCCGATACCTGATCTTCCTGCAATTCACCCCGAATATTAAGCGTATTGTTGGTGAAGGTGACATCCAGGTCGTCCGGGTTCACACCAGGAATGGAAGCCTTGACCACAAAGTTGTTGGCGTGTTCGATGACATCCAGGGCCAACCCCCAGCTAGAGTGTTCCGACATACGCTCCTCGCTAAAGAAAGGCGCTCCCCACATTCGGTCTACCAGACGAGCGAAATCGCTCATCTCCTGAAATGGATCCCAACGCGTCAAACTGGTCATAGTTTTACCTCCTGCATCACTCAATAAAATTATCTGATGTAAATCATCCTAATCCGATAGTGTTAAAGACAATTCAAAAAACTATATATTTCCCGTATGAGCCTTGTTAACGTTTTGTCAAATGCGGGATTGGCGCGAACATCAAGATGGCAAAAAAGTTCAATTGTCCACCTGGTATGGCACTTCGGTAATAACTATACCAGGCTTGAACAGTAATGCCGTCCGCAACCAGAAAGCGGTGTTAGTATGTAATACATTGGTCCAGCGCTTGCGTGAGACGAATTCTGGCACGACAATAGTCAGGATTTCACCCCGGCGAATATTTTGAGTCAGGCATTCAATATAGTGCAACAGTGGATCAAACAATAAGCGATAGGGGGAGTCCAGGACAACCAGAGGAACTCCTTGGCCCCAAACAGCCCATTTTTCTTCCAACTTAGCGGTTTCCAGAGGATCGATGGAGACATGCACGGCAGTAACATCACGTGAGATCGAAGTTGCATAACGTAGCGCCTCCAGGGTTCCCCGGTGCATGCCTGCAATCGGAATGATAACCCGGTGGCGACGAACAACTGGCAACGGATGGGCAGTTTCCAGGGACAATTGGTGGGCCAGCTGCTTATAATGCCGGTGAATGGTGAAAAAGATCGCTACCAAAAACGGCGTGACGAGCAGGACGATCCAGGCGCCTTCTCGAAATTTGGTCACGGCAAACACCAGCATCACGATGCTGGTGCAGAGTGCGCCAAAACCATTAATCAGCATCTTCACCCGCCAGTGAGGGTCGAAGCGAAGCACAGAACCCCGCTCCTGGATCTCCTCATCTGGCGCAAGCCGTCCAATTTTATGCCAACGGCGTGCCATACCGGCCTGAGATAGCGAAAACGAAAGAAACACACCGATTGCATAAAGGGGGATGAGGGCAGTCACACTGGCCTGAAACACGATAATCAGTAATGAAGCCAGAACCGCCAACGCCAGAATGCCACGTGAATACACCAGGCGGCTGCCGCGAAAAGTCAACTGGCGCGGTAAGAAGCCATCACCGGCGTGTAACGCCGAAAGGCGTGGAAAATCGGCAAAAGCGGTGTTGGCTGCCATGATCAGAATGATCGTGGTTGCGCTGATCATCATCAGATACAACAGATTGCGCCCGTCGTACACCGTCCGCGCCATTTGAGATATTACGGTTTCCTCTTCGGAAGGCACTGCGCCAATCTGTCCGGAGATAAAGGTGATGCTTAAAAACAGCGTTCCCAGAATAACTGCCATGGCAATTAATGTCCGCCCGGCATTTTTGCTGCGCGGCTCGCGAAAGGCGGTGATACCATTGGAAATGGCTTCCACGCCGGTCAAGGCAGTGGTTCCACTGGAGAACGCATGGAGAATTAAAAACAGGCTGACTACCCCGGTCGTTCCGACCCATTCCATCGTTGGTGGATTCACCACGCTACCTAAAGTACCAGTGAAATATCTTACGAATGCAGACCCAAGCGTGATGACCATCATAGCCAGGAAAAAATAAGTCGGGATGGCAAAGGTGAATCCAGATTCTTTGACCCCGCGCAGGTTGATCAACATGATCATTCCCACCATACCCACCGCAATTGCCACCCGGTAGGCATATAATTCTGGATAGGCAGAGACCAATTGAGCTATGCCAGACGAGATGGAAACGGCAACAGTCAGCACATAATCGGTTAACAAAGCGGCCCCCGCAGTTTGAGCCGGCAGTTCACCCAGATTATCCCGAGCCACAATATATGCCCCCCCACCGCCCGGATAGGCGTGGATGGTTTGTTCGTAGGAAATGGTAACAATGGCCAACAAAATCACGATTGCCACTGCAATCGGGAAGGCATAACCCAGACCGGCAGTACCTGCCACAGCCAGAATCACGAGGATTTCCTGGGTCGCATACGCCGTGGAAGACAGGGCATCAGATGCAAATACTGCCAACCCAATAGCTTTGCCAATCGTTTGGTGAGGAGCATCGGCAGTAGGTAACGGCTTACCGATCAACCAGGTTGTAAGTGTTTTCTTGGGCTTTGCCAATGCCTCCTGATGGATTACAAGTTCTTGTTTTTGGTTGGTTTTAATGTTGGGAATTCTAGCCATACCATCCTTCTCCGATGGGATAAAATACCAGATAACTGGTGAATTTAGACGCAACCAATCATTTTATCTTCATATCGTATAAATAAAGTCCCAGTTTGATTCCAATCTGGTATAAATTGATCAGGCGATGGATTAAAGGAATCGATTTGATTTATGGAAATGCTACCCGAAAGCGAATTGCTTTAACGAAGATAAAGGTTCAATTACGTGCAAGCCATTATTGTTTCGAATATTGCAGATGAAATCTCCGTGCTGAAATTCGCCCTGCAGCAAGATGGGCTCCCCGTACGCTCAATAATTTCGGATGATTTTGAGCCGGAGAAACTGGTGGATTCACCGCCCGATCTGCTACTGGTTGCCTGGGAAGGAGAAAGCCCACCGCTGTTAGCGCTTATCCAAAGGGTACGCCGGTACACCCTGACTCCATTGGCGCTGATCTGTGATCCATTACCAGAACAAACACAAATCGCCCTGTACCGCTCTGGCGTTGACCAGATCGTCACCCGTCCATTTAGCACCCGGCTGTTTATGGTGCAGATACAGGTGATGCTGCGCAGAGCAGGCCACTACGATATGCACGAACTTCCGGATCTACAAAGGGGAGTACTCAGCCTCATCCCAAGTTCCCACCAGGCCCGCTTGACCGATCACGAGCCGATACACCTGACCAACCTGGAATTTCGTTTGCTGCACACGCTGATGATCCATAGCGGGCATGTGCTCAGTAATGAATATCTGGTCAATACGGTTTGGGGTTACGCAGGCGAAGGAAACCGGGAGCTGGTGCGCGGATTGGTGCAACGGTTGCGCGCCAAAATTGAGCCCGACCCGCACAACCCTCAATTTATTCTCACAGAACCTGGAGTAGGCTACAGGTTTGTCGGATAATCAACACTTTACTCTCAAATGCTGGCAGTGAAGGGGATCGGTCTATTGACCGGCATAATTTTGTAAACCCATGTCAAAACAGGTTAAATGATCTGCGAGCCAGATTTCACTGGCTCGCAGTCTATTGATGAACGATTGGTGAAGTTACGGGTTCGCTTTATGGAGCGCCCTGGCGTTCGATGCGTACCCACCAGGGAACTCGCAGCAGAGTGCTGTCACAGGTCACTTCAACATCACCGGTGTAATCACCGCTGCCCGTCTGGTCTCTACGACCCGCTTCAAGCAGCAGGGTCAGGGAAGTGGTTTCTCCCGATCCGAGTGAGAAAGCTGAAGGGGAAGCACTGACAATCGCAGGGCCGGTTACGGCCACAGAACAGGATTGGGTGTCGTTACTTACGTTTTTCACCCAGATTTCCAGACTATCACTGACATTCATATTGCCATTCCAGAAGCCAAAGCTGGCGCTGGCAGGGTCAAAGGTCAAAGGCGTCATATGCGCATCTGGAAGCTCA
>JAGUYX010000171.1 GCA_020061145.1 Anaerolineales bacterium
GCCGGTTTACCCAGCACGAAATCTGCAAAGGCTTCAAGTGAGACCGGCTGGCGCTCTTCACCGCCTTCCACCAGGCGGTAGGCCCCGGCGAATACCGGGCGCAAGGCGAATTCACTTTCCAGGATCTGCGCTGCAGGAACATCCGCCAGCAGGTGCCGGGGGAACACATTGCGTCCTACCTCCAGATAATCCAGCGGCACGACCGGGCCGGTTTGCTCCGCCAGGCCGGCATACAGCTCCGGATTGCCCAGCCGGCCTCCACTCTGAGCCGCCTCCCGCGCCTGGCGCTGGCTGAAGAAGCGATACACCACCCGGTCGGGAGCCAGCGCTTGCGCTTCAGCCATAAAAACCTCGGCGGCGCTGCCTGCTTTGCCGAAATGGGTACCCGGCCAATCCGGCTGCATCACCAGTTCCCAGGAAAACACCAGATCCTCGGCGGTCAGCGGCTGGCCATCCTGCCAGGCGGCGCCCGGGCGGAGTTGAAATTCGACTTCCAGTTGCTGGTTTTCGCCGCTGCCGGTGAAGCGCACCAGGCCGTTTTCCAGGCTCGGGACATCCTGCGCCAGGTAGGGAATATACCCCCCGCCGGCATCCTGGCGCAGCAATTCGGCGTAGATAGCGGGTAACACGAGCCGATTTAATGGCATATTGGCGAACCGGCTGAAGGGCAAGAAAGGCGCCCCGCCCTGCGGATAGGTATCGATGACCAGCGTGCCTGCCGGCGGCGCCACCCATTTCGATGGCAGGGTAGGCGCAGTGGTGGGTGTAGGCTCGGCATCAGGTGTTGGCTCAGCCGTTTTTTCCACCGTTGGAGAAGCGCTGATTTCGGGGGTGGAGGTGAATTCAGGCGGCGATAGCGGAGTCCCTGCCGGCGAACAGGCGGAAAAGAGCAAAGGAAAAAAGATAGTCATAAATAGAATGGGTTTCATGCGTATCCCCTCCCTGGTTAACGCTTTGAAAACTGCCCAAAATCTATCCCAGATGCTGATCGCTCCAGATAGGCGAAATTCAATATGTGCTTTTGTCGGATTTCCTTTCACCAATTAATGGTTGGGAACGGAACGGTCTACGGCACAAAATGTGAGTATGCATATATCTATTGTAAAAAAAAAGCGGTTAAGTCAAAATTATCATGAAAAATGGCGCCAGCCAAATCTCTAACATTTATATTATTTTGGAAAAAAACCTGCAGCGATTTGTCTGGATAAACCTGGCGCTTGTAATATTTTCCCGATTTGTGCATAGTAAATAGTAGAGCCATACGACCGAAAGCAGGCCAATGTGCGCACTGGATAACGACCAGCTGGCTTCCCGGCTAATCATTGACCCCGATGTTTTAAGAGAACCTGGAAGGGCGAGTAGAGGAGCGCTTCTGGATTGATTGCGAGACCGGGTTGATCCTGCGCTGGCAACATTTACTCTCCGAGCATGCAGACGCCAGCGGCTATGTACTTCCTGATGAAATTTTGGTTACCAGTATTGTATACAATCCGGTATTTCCAGACTGGATCACAGACATTCAGAACTGGCAGGAGGTAAATTTTGAGGCCGGGCCTGGAGAGTGAGGAGGCATGATAATTTGTGCCGGGTTTATTCGCTGCTATTGATCCTGAACCGCTTTTTCCAGGACTTCGGTGATCCAACTATTCAAACTTTTATCTGCCAATCTGGCTTTGACATACGCCTGGCGATGCAGCTCGACAGGCACGCGTACGATAAACCTCCCGGAAAAAGGCTTCTCCGGCTCCTCCCCTCGTAAAGCGCAAAACTCCAGGTAATCTTCAACGGACTCGCGCAGCGCCTGTTGCAGTTCTTCCACGGTTTGGCCTTCAAAGGTGATCACATCGCGAATATTGATCACTTCACCATGTAAAATGCCCGCATCTTCGTCAACTTGAACTTTACCGATATAACCTTTATATTCCATCATGGTTTTATTCCTGCTTCTTCTAAAAACCTGCGTACCGATTTAACCGTAGCCTTGTTGGCCTCTTTTCGCGGATGGAGGCGATGGAAAACCGCTCGAACATTATTCAAAGCCACCCGCACTCTGGATCCGCGACCTTCCGAAACTTCAGCGCCCAGAGCTATGAACAGGGCTTCAATATCTCTCCAGGCAATATTGGCACGCTCCGGTCTCTCGAAGATGCCTGCCAATGTTTTCTGGTGCCTGGTATCCACACAAAAATAGTATCATAAAATGATACTATTTTCAAGGTAAATAGCGATTTTTCAACCGCTTCAAGATATATTCCCTATCAGTAGTGAATAATCTGTATTCCTGCGCTTCCAGACCCTCGGCTTTCAGTAACAAATACCGGATAAAGTCAAACAGTTCTTCCCTGTATGGCTCGTGCAATTATTTGGAACCTCACCCCCCACTGGCTCATCCTCCCACCTGCTCCTCTCCATGCAAGCCATCATGGCTGTGCCCGGCGCCGACGGGACCGAGCAAGCGCCCCAACCGGCCCAGGCGCTCGCTGTGTAGAGCCAGCCCGCAGGAGATCAGAGTGGTGAGCGGTACGGCGGCCATCAGCCCCAGGGAACCGACCAGGGTGCGCACCACCTCTTCGGCCACAAATTCCAGGTTGAACAGGTTGCCCAGCGCCTGCCCGGAGAGGGTGAAGAGCAGCAGCATGGGCAACGCCACGCCTGTATAGGCCAGCACCAGCGTGTTGACCGTGGCGGCAACGTGATCGCGCCCAACCGACATGGCGCGGTCATACAACGAGCGAAACCTCAGGCGCGGGTCGGCGTCGAGCAATTCGAACACC
Organism: Anaerolineales bacterium; assembly: GCA_020061145.1. Taxonomy (GTDB): domain Bacteria; phylum Chloroflexota; class Anaerolineae; order Anaerolineales; family DRKV01; genus JAGUYX01. The sequence goes on from JAGUYX010000171.1 coordinate 2,775, forward strand.
ACCGACGCCTGGGTGATCACCAGGTCATCCAGCACACCCAATGCGCCGATCAGGAAACCGCCCAGCAGGATGCCGCGCAGGTTGATCTGGAAATTGGCCTGCTGGATCAGGAACAGGGCGTCTTCGCTGCCAAAACCGGTCAGGCGGGTGAAATTCATAAAATAGTTCGCCAGCAGGCCGGTGATTACCAAAGCCAGCAGGGTGCCTACCACCGCGGCATGAGTCTTTAACGTCCAGCCATAAACGATATAGAGGGTCAGTAACATCACCGCAAAAGAGCCGGTCACGCTGACCAGCACCGGGTCATTCCCGGCCAGGATCTGGGGCAGGATATAACCCAGGATCACCCCAAAGCTGAGCGCCATACCCACCAGTCCGCGCACCGCCTTCCAGCCGCTGATCAGGATACTGACCACGATAAAAACCCCCAGCAACCAGAGCAAGGAAGGCGTGCGGATGAAGTCGGTGAAATACGCCGCGGCCCCCCCTTCCGGGCGGCTGGTCACCGTCACCAGGATACGCTCGCCGGGGTTCAGGCGCAACTCTGCCGGGCGCACCTGGCGTTGGCCGTAATCGATCTCGAAACGCTGACCCTGGTAGGGGCCTTCCAGGATATTCACCCGGGCAATCTGGTAGGGTTGGAGGCGGTCGCCCAGGTTCACCTGGCCCTCCTCCACAATCTCGACCACTTCCGCTCGGTAGGTAGAGCCCCCATACGTGGTAAGCTCTGCCGGCGCGTCGGGCGTGGTTTGCTGACGCCAGATGAGAAAGAGCACCACCGCCAGCAATGCCAGGCCAGCCAAAACCAGCAAACGTAACCATAATTCAAACTTTTTCATCAATCCATACTCATATGGAAATTAAATTTGATAAAGAGAAAACTCAAGGACGGACATAGGTCAGCCGCCAGGAACCAGGATAACGTTCGCCGCCCGCAGCTGAACAGTCGCTGGCCTGCAGGTCGCCGGCGGTTTGTCCGCCATCGCCCGGACGGACGGCATAGACCACCTCGGTGGACATGATAAAATCCGCATAACCGGGGCTGATTTCCGGTTTCAGCCCGGTGTACATGCGCTCCTGCCCGCCATTCCAGGAGATTTCCAACGCCACGCCCGGCAGAGGCTGTTCCTGGCGGTCGAAAACGAAAACCTGGATTTGCGGGGCAGTCAGCGCCGGGTCACAAACAAACTGGCGCTCACGGAGCACAAAAGGCGCGGGTTGGGTCGGCGTCGAGGTGCGGGTGGGCAGGGTGGTCGTGGTCACTCCAGCCGCAAGGGTAGCTGGTTGGGTTGGCGTGGCATTCCCGTTGGCAGCCGTGGGTGTAGGAGTAGCGGGAGAGAGGGTGGAAGTAAAGCTGGCAACCGGCGGAGGTGTGAGGGTGCGGGTGACAACTGTGGTGGGCGGCAAGGTTGCGGTTGGGGCGATAATCTCCACCGGCGAACCCAGCGCCTCGGCCAGCAAGGCCAGGGATTGCACTTCGGAGGCGGGGCGGTCTTCAGCAGCGAGGCGAAGGGCCAGGTTGGCGACCAGCGGACCGGGCTCTTCCGGACCCAGCAGCGCCAGGCGCGCCCGCGCCCTTCCCAGATCGCCATTTGAGGCGTAGGCGAGGGCAATCATTACCCGGTACTGGTCTTTGTAATCCGCCCGCAAGGAAATCGGGGGAGTATCCACATAGGCTACCGGAGAAATCAGCCAGGCATAAGCCAGACCGAGCGCCAGACCCAGGATCAAACCGGTCAGCAGGTACCAGGGGCCGCGGTTTTCATTCATGGGGTGGAAAACTCCCCGGATGCCGGTTGGGCATCGTTATTATTCTGCGCAGGCAGGGTCGCCAGCGCCTGCTCCAGCTGGCGCATCTGAGCCAGATCCGCGTCCATGTATCCGTTCCGCCGGGCGAAAAGGATCGCGGTGTTGACCGTTTCCTGCGGGGGCTCGCTGCCCAATACCGCCAGGCGTTGAATGGCCAGGTTCAGGTCGCCTTCCAGCGTATAGGCCTCCGCAACCATCAACACATAATCAACGCGGTAATCCACCAGCAACAGGTCGGGGCTGGTATCGACGTATTCAACCGGGTCGATCACCCAGGCATAATACAGACCGGCAGCCGCTCCTAAAATCAGCGTGATGAAAAATCCTACCCAACGTGACATAGTTCTCGCCTGTGTTCGTAGAAATACCCCCATAGTTTATCGCAATCCTGGCCGGGGTACAATCTTTGCGGGTAATCCAACGAAATTTGCAAAATTTCTGGCGGTTTTTGCTCCAAAGTTCAAAGTGCGCTTGCTTGACTTTATAAATTCCTGTAAAATCGTTTTGAGGGACAAAGCTACTCCCGGCGCAGAGTTACCGTGCAGCATACTTCAGGGAAGAAGGAGAATTCCGTCATGGACCTCATCAAAGTTTCCGGCACTTCACGCACGTCTGCCGTGGCTGGCGCCATCGCCGGGGTGATTCGGGAATACCAGCACGCAGAAGTACAGGCAATCGGTTCCCAGGCAGTCAACCAGGCTGTCAAAGCGCTGGCCCTGGCCCGGCGATACCTCCGGCGAGACGCCCTCGATATCTCGGTAAAACCCGAGTTCGTGGATATCACCATTGAGGACAAAGTGCGCACTGCCATCCGCTTTAGTGTGGAAAGTCACCCGTCAGAGGTTCCTTACACGGATGAGGAGGAAGCCGAGGTTGATATCTGAGACTGAATAATTTACCGGTAATCCTTAATAAATCAATGAGGCGTAACAAAACCCGCCAGCGAGTATAATGCCCGCAATATGGCGTTTATACCCCTGGCTGGTAGCTCGCGTTTCCCTCAAGGAAAAATCAGTCACTTATTGCGCGGGGCGACATTCCTGCTCGTCCTGTTTCTTTTTGCCTGCGCGCCGGTATCCAGCAACAACCCGGCTGCCATTATTGCCGGTTCTCCAACAATTGAGCCGCTTTTTACCCCTGAAGCGCAGGCGGTTTTTTCAGCCACCACCTCGCCTGCGCCAACCCAGACCCATACCCAAACGCCTGCTCCCACCCAGACCTACACTCCCAGCCCTCCGGCGTGTTTGCGCCAGCCTGGGCGCACCGAAAGCGCCTCGCTGCGCAGCCCGTTACTCAAACTCCCAATGGAAGTACGGGTTTATCTGCCTCCCTGCTACGATGAATTCACCGAAAAAGAATATCCAACTCTTTACCTGATCCATGGTATGAATTTCACCGAATCGCAATGGGAAAACCTGGGCGCCAGCCAGACTGCCGAGCGCCTGATTCAGAGCGGGGAGCTGGCTCCATTTCTCATGATCATGCCTCACGATCGTTTATGGGTCGAACCATCCGAAACCCCGTTCGACGAGGTTTTTCTGGAAACGCTGATCCCCTGGGTGGAACATCAGTACCGGGTAAACCCCAATAGCGCCTACCGGGCTGTGGGCGGTCTCTCACGCGGGGGCGCCTGGGCGATCCATTTTGGGTTGGGCCACCCGGACACCTTTGGCGTTCTCGGCGCCCATAGCGCCCCGGTTTTCTGGGAAGACGCACGCCAGTTAAGATCCTGGTTGGAAACCACTCCCCGGGAAGAAATACCACGCATCTATCTGGATATCGGGGAAAAGGATTATCTCCGTTATTCCAATACCTGGCTGGCAGATTTATTGAATGAGTTTGGCATTCCGCATGAATATTATGTGTTCACTGGATACCACGAAGAGGCATATTGGGAAAGCCATGTGGAGGATTACCTGCGCTGGTACGCCAGAGATTGGTGAGATTGAACCGTAATGCGCCGGCAAGGATTCACGCAAAGTCGCTATGTTATAATCCCGGCTATGAGCCTGACCCTGGAAGAAGTCGAACACATTGCGGAACTTGCCCGGTTAGAGCTGACAGAGGCGGAAAAAGCACGCTACCGGGAACAGCTTTCAGCGGTACTCGACTATATCGCCCGCTTACAGGAACTGGATACGGAAAACATCCCGCCCACTTCAAGCGTATTGCCTGCTCGCACTCCCTTACGCCCGGATGTACCCCGTCCGGGTCTTCCGCTGGAAGAATTGATGAAAAACGCCGCGGACACCGAGCAGGAACAGTTCCGTGTACCGCCCGTGCTGGACTGAAGCCAGAGGTTTAATCCAACTTTTCGGTTATTACTCAAATCATGCATAATTTGATCGATTTGACCCTCGAAGATGCGCTTAACGCCCTGCGCCAGGGCTCGCTCAGCAGCCTGGAATTGACCCAGGCGTATCTGAAGCGCATCGAGACGCTCAATCCGTTATTGCAAGCATATCTGTACGTCAACGTTTCTGGTGCTTTACGCCAGGCAGAGCTTGCCGATGAACGGTTGAGGAAGGCACGCCAGAGCGGCGAGGCTCTCCCTCCGCTGCTGGGTTTGCCCATCGCCATCAAAGATGTGCTCACCGTGGAAAATATGCCGGCTACCGCCGGTTCGCGCATCCTGGAAGATTTCATCCCGCCC
>JAGUYX010000214.1 GCA_020061145.1 Anaerolineales bacterium
GATATACACGCGACTCCCCAGTCGCAGGGGTTTGCGCACCGGTCTGGTCTCGGGACTGCGGCCAACCTGAGCCAGCTCGGCGGATAATACCGGTTCTTCACGCTCAACCGGGGTTTCCACCTGATCTTCCAGCGCGTCGGTCGCGTCGCTGATCGCTTTCAAGGCTTCCAGCGGCTGGCGCGCCCGCGCCAACGACTTGCGTAACTCGCGGATTTCCTCCTGCAAGGCTTCCATCTGCTGTTGCGCGTCGGCACGCGCCTTTTCCAGGATCGCCCGGCGTTCATCTTCGATGCGATCCAGGCGACGCAGCAATTCCACCCGCTGGCTTTCGGCTTCCTGCAGGGCTTCCTCGGCGCGCTGGCGTGCCTGGCGCGCCAGGTCTCGCTGGCGATGGATTTCGTCGAGCAGGCTCTCGGCGCGCAATTCATCCGGGTGCAGCTCGAGGCGGGCGGTCTGGATAATTTCGTCCGGCAAACCCAGGCGGCTGGCGATCGCCAGGGCATTGGAGCGACCGGGCAGACCGATCGTCAGGTGATAGGTGGGTCGCAAGGTCTCCAGGTCAAATTCCACGCTGGCATTGGTTACCCCAGGCGTGATATGGGCATAATTTTTCAGCTCAGGGTGATGGGTGGTCACCAGGGTAGTAACACGTCGTTCTAACAGATAAGCCAGCAAAGCACGCGCCAGCGCCGCCCCTTCCTGTGGATCGGTGCCAGCGCCCAGCTCATCCAGAATGACCAGCGAGCGGGCATCCGCCCGCTGCAGGATGCGAATAATATTCTTGATATGTCCTGAAAACGTGGAGAGCGATTGCTCGATCGACTGTTCGTCTCCGATATCGGCGAAAATCTGCGCGAAGCAGGTGATTTCGGAGCCCGATTGAGCCGGGATGTGCAAACCGGAAAGCGCCATCAAAGCCAGCATGCCCACCGTTTTCAGGCTGACCGTTTTGCCGCCGGTATTCGGCCCGGTAATCACCAGGACAAATGTATCGTCATCCAGTTCCACATCAATCGGCACCACGGTATCTGGGTCGAGCAATGGGTGGCGGGCATTGAATAAACGGATACGGCTGCCGGGATGTTTTCCATCGCCGGACGGTCGAAAAGGAAGCAAGGCTGGTTCGGCTGCATGCAGGGACTGGGCATAACGCGCCATGGCAAAGATGGCATCCAACTCGGCGAGGATTTCCACCGCAAGGTCGATCTCTTCAGCGGCGATTCCCACGCGCTGGCTGATCTCCGCCAGGATGCGCCGCTCCTCGTCCCGCTCCTGCAAGATGGTTTCGCGGTACTGGTTGTTCAGTTCGACCACTGCAACCGGCTCGACAAACAGGGTCGCTCCGGACGATGACTGGTCATGTATGATGGCTTTGATCCGTCCTTTAAATTCTGCCCGTAAGGGAATGACAAAGCGCCCGTCGCGTTGGGTAACAATCGATTCCTGTAAATAGGGCACGTATTTCGGGTCAGCGACCATTTTTTGCAGTTTGCCCAGCAGGCGATCGTGGGTGATTTTCATTTCCCGGCGGATGGTAGCCAGCCTGACCGAGGCGGAATCCAGGATCTCGCCGCGCTCAGAAATCGAACGGGAGATCAGATCGATCAGGCCATCGGGGACAGTTAACCCGGCAGCCAGCCCGGAGAGATGGGGAAACTGCTCGCTCAGCTTTTCGAAGGTGCGCCCGATCTGGCGGGCGGAAATCAGGGTGAATTTAACATCGAGCAACTCGTTCGAGTCCAGGATGACTCCATGCCGCGCCCGGTCGACCGGCAGGCGAATATCCCGCGCCCCGCCAATGCTCATTTCCTGGGTATCCAGCAGCAGGCGCGCCTCGCTGGTCAGGCGCTGGCGTTGAAGCGCTTCCTGCAGCTCGGGAGTTGGGCGCAACGCCAGGACCTTCTCGCGCGAAACCGGAAAGGCAGTATAAGCCGCTGTGCGCGCAAGCACTTTATCGAATTCCAGGGTTTTGAGCGTCTTTTCGTCCATGGTAAATGAATCCCGGATGAGAGCCTGACGCAGGTGAGTTTACCATATTATTTATTGTTATAATCGGCGGCAACCATGAAAGACACCTCTGTTAACCGGCGTGATTTCCTGAAATTATCGGCATTCAGCCTGGGAGCGCTTGCCCTGCAACCGGCGATTAAACCGCTGGCCCAATTCACTTACCCGCCGGCTGAACGCCTGGGACGGGTGGTGTGGTGGGGGACAGAATTGAAGAAAACCCCCTCCCCGGACAGCGAAACGCTGGGCGCCCTGCGGGAAGATGATCTGGTGCCGTGGCTGCGAACGCGGGTTGGCTCACATTTTGAACGAAACCAGAACTGGGTGGAGACGCCCGAGGGTTATGTATGGCTGCCGCACCTGCAACCGGTCTGGAACATCCCCAACGTGCCCCTTTCGGAGCTGCCCACCAGCAGCCGCGGTCCGGGAATGTGGGTAGAAGTGACCGTGCCTTATGTGGACCTGATCCTGGATAACCCACCCGCCCGTTCACCCTGGACGCAGGACCGCCTGCAGATGACCCCCTCGATACGCCTGTATTACAGCCAGGTGACCTGGGTGGATGCGGTGCGCACCGCCGGCGACGGCAGCATGCTCTACCGGGTGAATGAACCCTTTGGCAGTTATGGGGATATGTTCTGGGCGGAAGCGGCGGCTTTCCGGCCGATTACCGAAGAAGAAATCATCCCGATTAACCCCGAAGTAGAAGAGAAACGCATCCGGGTGGATGTAGCCCGGCAAACCATGCAGTGTTTTGAAGGCAACCGCGAGGTATATTTCGCCCGCATCTCATCCGGGGCGCTGTTTGATTACCTGGGGAACAAGGTCGATGCCTGGGAAACGCCGTATGGACGCCACCCGATCTGGCGCAAGCTGATCTCCCTGCACATGTCGGGCGGTACCACCGGCGGCGGCTGGGATCTGCCCGCGATCGGCTGGACGACGTTATTTGTCGGCAGCGGGGTGGCAATTCATTCCACCTTCTGGCATAACAATTTTGGCGTCCCCATGTCGCGTGGCTGTGTGAATGCCACGCCCGAGGACGCCAAATGGGTATTTCGCTGGAGCCTGCCCAGCGTGCCTTACGATCCGGGAGACATGACCGTCTCCCTGCCGGGCGGCACGATCATCGAAGTCGTCGAAGCCTGATTAATTCATTCTGCCAGCAATTGCTGGAAGAGCTGCTCGAATATCTCGTAGGGTTGGGCGCCGAGCACCGGCTGGCCGTTGATCATAAACGCCGGGGTGCTGGTTGCGCCGATCTGGCGCGCCAGGTTGGTATCCGCCTGCACCTGCTCGGTATATTTGCCGCTGTCCAGGCATTGGTTAAATTCTGCTGTGTCCAGGCTCAGATCTGCGGCAAAGGCCTTCAGATTGTCCTTGCTGAATGCGCCCTGGTTTTCCCCGCCTTGATTTTCATAGAGATAATCATGGTACTCCCAAAACGCACCTTGATCGCCAGCACATTCGCTGGCTTCGGCTGCCCATTGTGATTCCGGTCCCAGGAAAGCCATGTGCCAGTATCCGAAACGCACCTTTCCTTCAGCGACATAATTTTCATCGATCTGGCGACCCGCGCCAGTGGCATATCGCCCACAGAACGGTCACTGAAAGTCGCCGAACTCGACCATAGTGATCGGCGCGTCTTCCGCCCCCCTGAAGTGACGCACCTGGCTGATGATAAAGTCCATCACCTCTTGCGAGCTGGCGTTGTTCGGCGGCAGGTTGGCCGCCCCTCCACCAGCGGAGGTCGTGCCGGCAGTAACCGGAGCAGGGGATGCGCCATCCAGCAAAGGCCGGCCAAAATAACCCGCTAAAAGCCCCACTACCAGCATCGCCAGGCCGATGATGGGGGTACTCCAGGAATAAAAGTTAATCGTCAGAGCTGCGCGGGAGGTCTTTTTCCTGCTTTTGACCGGTCGATTGACGGCAGATCCTTCCGTTGACTCCTCGATTATGCCGGATGAAGCTCCTGCTTCCTCTTCAGGCAATTCATTTTTCGCTTCGGTATCCAATACGTAACTTCCTTTCAATTAATAAAGTTCCCCGAAGGACACACCCGGTAACGAAGGAAATCGTCGCTGAGACTTTGCATTATACCCCGTGGTTGAACAAACCCGGGTTGTAGAAAGAAAGCGAGCTTAACAATTTTGCCAGGGGGATTAATTGTCTAAACTTCCGGGTTGGGTAGCGGTTAACCACCATTGAAACCGGCGTTCTTCTTCTCCCCAGAAGGATTTGAGATATGCCAGAATGGCTTCCGCCTGGGCGCGATCGATTTGTTCGGCAAACCCGGGCATTGTACCGCCATATAGCGGGCCACCGCCCTGGAGGATAATCTCGATCAGCAAATCATCCGGATGGTGCCAGGTATGCCCGGAGTTATCATGAGGCGGCGCAGGCAGGCTGCCATCCGGCAGGGGTTCTTTCCAATTGGGCTGTCCTTCCAGCTTTTCGCCATGGCAGGCAGAGCACAGGCTGGCATACAACTCAGCGCCATTTTTTACCTGGTTGGGGTCCAGGTCTGGCAGAGGCGGCGCCGGTGTGCCGTTGAAAACCACAGTGGACGATACGCCCCCGGTCGTGCAGGCGGTGAGCAGTAAAAGCGCTAAACAATAAACCAGGTAAGCCCACAAATTTCGCATGGCAATTTCCAGCCGCGTCAAGGCTCGAGCGGGTAACCCGCGTTTATCCAGGCGGCGAAACCTCCCAGGATCGGAGCGACATTGCGAAAACCATTTTCCTGCAAGAATAGCGCCGCACGGGCGCTGGATTCTTCTGCCGGTCAGGTACAGTAGGTGAGAATTTTTGCCTGGGGATCGAGCTCCATCAGGCGGCCGGGCAATTCATTGAGCGGAATCAGGACTGCGCCAGGTATGTGGGACTGGTCGTAATCAGCCTGGCTGCGTACATCGAGGAATACAGCTTCCCCGGCATCGAAAGACGCTTTGGCAGAGTCAAGTTGAACCCGGGGCACCTGGCTGAGTGGATCGCTGGTCTGGGTGGGCGCCTGAACGTGAGGAGCTTCAGCGTTACCATTCCCCAGAGCCAGCATTAACCCGGCTGACGCCAGCAGCAATACGCCACCCAGGACCAATAAAACCCACCAGGCTGAGGGTTTACGTTTTTGGGTCGCTTTATGCATGGACATTCCGTCTCCCGAATTTTATTTACGGTAATCACCAGCAAGCCGGATAAACAGACCGGGAAAGCCGGCGCGCCTCATTTTACCAGCAGATCGCCCGGGGGTGTAAAGCAGGGAAAAGTTGGCGACCTTTTATATTTTTCGCCCGGATTAATGAATGCTTAGAGAAGGTGCTTTTTGTCACAAACGCTGGTGACAAGTATCACTGCTAGGCCGGCAACCGGTTTGTTATATTATGCACAAATCAATGTATGCGTTCTTCCGAATACATGAATAAAGGAAATGATGGATACTCAAACCCTGTCTAAAGAAGCCACCCTGTTGCACGCCGAGTTATGCTCAGCGCTGGCGGATTCGACACGTATCATGATCCTGTATGCGCTGTCGGAACGCCAGTTGAACGTAAGCGATCTGGCGGAGGTATTGGGCATCCCCCAGCCAACCGCATCACGCCATCTGAAAATCCTGCGTGAACGTGGTCTGGTAAGGCCGCAACGAACCGGAGCCAGCGTGGTTTACCAGTTGACCGACGGGCGGCTGATCCAGGCTCTGGACCTGCTGCGCACTGTACTCTACGATCTGCTGCAATATCGGGCGACCGTGGTCGAAGCAATCGAAGAATAAGACATCCCCCATAGGATCGTTCTCCGGTGACTCTATGAAAATCAAAACGCCTGTCTGGATTGTCGGACTGGTCGCCACTCTGGCGATCATCACCATTCCTATCATCCTGTTTATCCCGGATCAGTCCCCCGCATTGGACAACCCCGCCTCCGCTCTACCCCAACGGCCGGAAGAGACCAACCACGCCGCCCTGCTGCCCGGCCCATACGCCAGCGGAGCGGAGGTCACCCGCGCCTGCCTGGATTGTCACCCGGAGGCAGCCTCCCAGGTGATGCAAACCACACACTGGACGTGGGAGAGCGAACCGTTCGAGGTATCCTGGCGGGATGAACCGGTAACCATCGGTAAGATCAACCAGTTGAATAACTTCTGCATCAGCGCCCAGGGCAACCAGAAAAGTTGTATGAGTTGCCATGTCGGTTATGGATGGGAAGAAGGCGCCGAACCGTTTGATTTCAGTAACGCAGAAAACGTGGATTGCCTGGTATGCCACGCACAGACTGGTTATGCCAAGGGCAGTTATGGCAACCCGGCGGAAGGTTCTGATCTGGTCGCCGCAGCTCAAAGCGTGAGTCTACCCACCCGGGAAAACTGCGGCACCTGCCATTTCAATGGCGGCGGTGGAAATAACGTCAAACACGGCGATCTGTCCGAAGCGCTTTATTACCCGGACGCGACCACCGATGTCCACATGGGCGCTTACGACTTCCAGTGTATCGACTGCCACCAGACCTCGGATCACCAGATCAAAGGGCGGCTGGTGGTGGATAACATGGTGATCGATCCGGCGGAACAGGTAGCCTGCACCGATTGTCATACCGGTGCGCCGCACACCGATGAACGGGTCAATAATCACACCACCCGGGTTGCCTGCCAGACCTGCCACATTCCCTCCTTCGCCAACGACGACCCGACCAAAATGGTCTGGGACTGGAGCACTTCCGGGCAAGATATCGCTGAAGACCATTACACCTACCTGAAGATCAAAGGCAGCTTTCAGTATGCCAGCGAAGTCCAGCCAAGTTACTTATGGTTCAACGGCAACCTGGATTATCGTTACCTGCTGGGTGATCCTATCAATCCGGATGGTCCCACACTGATCAATGACCTTGCCGGTGATATAAACGATCTTAACGCCAAAATTTACCCCTTCAAAATTCACCAAAGTTTCCAGCCTTATGACACTGTGAACAATTATCTGCTGGCGCCCATCACTGCCGGTCCGGAAGGATACTGGACCAATTTTGACTGGGACCTGGCCTTTGAACTGGCCGAAGCGGTAACCGGGCTGGAATATTCCGGCGAGTATGGTTTTACCGAAACGCTGATGTTCTGGCCGACCACGCACCAGGTTCAACCCGCCACCGAAGCCCTGCAGTGCGCCGATTGCCATGGTGAAAACGGGCGGATGGACTGGCTGGCGCTGGGTTATCCGGGCGATCCGCTGCTCTGGGGTGGTCGTTCGCAGGTAAATCCGTGAGCGCCGGAGACAACAGCATGAATCATCGAAAAATTATGAAACACACCAACCCATCAAAAATGCTGGTTCTGGCTGGATTCAGCCTGTTGATCTTGCTCGTGCTGGCTGCTGGAATCGCCCTGCAGGGTGTGCTCGCCAGTCCAAACCTGGAGGCTGACTATCAAACCAGCCCCACCCACCCAGATTTTGAGTTGCTCGATGAAAATGGGGCGAACGTTCTGCAAAGCGGTGGGGCAATTTCCACCATGCGCACCTGCGGGAGCTGCCATGACACCGAATTTATCAGCAGCCATAGTTTTCACGCCAGCGCCGGACTGGAATCGCTGGCTGCCCCCGGGGAGGTACCGGGCGGGCACGAGTGGGATTTCAGCCGGGGAATGTTTGGCCGCTGGAACCCGCTCACCTACCGCTACCTGTCTCCACTCGAGGCGGATACGCTCGATTTAAGCACGCCGGACTGGGTGCGCTGGCAAAGTGAACGACACGTCGGCGGTGGACCGGCAGTCACCAGCCGGCAGGGGCAGCCGCTGACCGAACTGGTCCCCGACGCAACCAACGTGGAAGCCAGCGCCCTGGAACCCAATAGCGGGGAACGCCTGCCCTGGGACTGGCAGGAATCGGGTGTGGTCGAGATGAATTGCTTTCTGTGCCACACGCCGCAGCCGGACAATGCCAGCCGCATTGCCAGCCTGAACGCAGGCGAATTCCGCTGGGCGGCCACCGCCACCCTGGCAGGCAGTCCGATCGTCCAATCTGTGGGCGATAGCTACCGCTATAACCTGCAGGCGTTTAATGACGCCGGGCAGGTCACCCAGGAAGCCATACGCATCCAGGACCCGGCTAATGCCAACTGTGGCCTGTGCCATGGGGTGGTGCACAGCGAAACCCGAGAGCCGCTGATAGCCGCGAGTTGCAGCACGGACAGGTTACCTTTCAGCACGACCGGGCAGGTTTTTTCTCCACAGCGATTGAATGACTCCGGCGTTAATCTGGAGAACAAGGAAAGCCTGACCCGCACCTGGGATGTACATGCCGAGCGCCTGGTGAACTGCACTGACTGCCATTTTTCGCTCAATAACCCGGTTTATTTCCAGCAAACCGCCGACTCGGCGCCAACCCACCTGGATTTCGACCCCAGGCGCATCGAGCTGGGGGAATATCTCTACCAGCCAGTGCATGATTTTGCCCGGGGAGAAAGCGCCCAGAACACGCTTGCTCCAGAGCTGACAGCCACCATGCGGCGCTGCGAAGACTGCCACAATACCGCGGATACGCACACCTGGCTGCCGTATAAAGAACGCCATATGGCGGAAATCAGTTGTGAATCCTGCCATATTCCCGAGGTGAATTTCTCGGCAGTGCAACAGGTGGACTGGACCGCCATCCACCTGGAATCCACACCGATTACGAGCTTCCGGGGTGTGGAAAACTGCACACCTACCTTGCAGGCCGGAACCACGCCGGTAAACACCCATGTCAATTATGTTTCCGCCGCAGGCACTGGCAGCGGGACGGTCAACCAGCTGGTGACCGGCTACACGCCAGTTTTGATGCCCAGGGTGGAGAGCGATGGCGAACAGAAGCTGGCTCCGTATAACCTGGTCACATCCTGGTACTGGGTATATGGAGATCCGGCGCAACCGGTGCGCCTGGAAGACCTGGAAGCCGCGTACGTACAAGGACGGGGATATGCGCCGGAAGTAGTGGCTGTTTTTGACCGGAATGCCGACGGGGTATTGGTTTCGTCCGAGCTGGCGCTTGACACTCCAGAAAAAGAAGCCCTGATTGCCGGGCGGTTAAGCGCTTTGGGACTGGATAACCCCCGCATCCAGGGAGAGATCCAGCCTTATAGCATCAACCATGGCGTCACCAATGGCGCGTGGGTTACCCGGGATTGCCAGACCTGTCACAGCGACGATTCGCTGCTCAGCCAACCCATCCTGCTGGCAACTTACCAGCCGGGCGGGCAATTGCCCGAGTTCGTCGGCAACAGTAATGTGCTGGCTAACGGCGAATTATTCACCACCGAATATGGCAGCCTGTATTATCGCCCGGACCTGGAGGCCAGCGGTCTGTACATTTTCGGGAAAAACCGGCTGGCCTGGGTGGATATTCTCGGCAGCCTGGCTTTCGTCGGGGTGTTGCTGGGGATCGGCGTGCATGGTGGGTTGCGCTTTTATGCCGCCCTGCGGATGCCGCATAATTCGCCGCGTACTCGCAAGGTTTACATGTACACGGTATACGAACGATTGTGGCATTGGCTGCAAACCTTTACCATCCTCCTGCTGCTGTTTACCGGCCTGATCATCCATCGCCCGGACACCTTTGGCATCTTCAGCTTTGCCTATGTGGTACAGGTACACAATATCCTCGGCGCGGTTCTGCTGGTGAATGCCGGGCTGGCGTTGTTCTACCACCTGGCCAGCGGGGAAATCAAACAGTACCTGCCCCGCCTGGGCGGCTTCTTCGACCAGGCCATTGTGCAGGCAAGCTTCTACCTGCGCGGCATCTTCCGCGGCGACCCGCATCCCTTCGAAAAGACTCCACAACGCAAGCTGAACCCGCTGCAGCAGGTTACCTACTTTGGTATTTTGAACGTGCTGCTGCCCTTACAAATGATCACCGGGGTGCTGATGTGGGGCGTCCAACGTTTCCCGGCGCTGGCTAACAGCCTGGGCGGCCTGCCTTTCCTGGCGCCTTTCCACACCCTGATCGCCTGGTTATTTGCGGCGTTTATCGTCGCCCATGTGTATCTGACCACCACCGGTCCCGAACCTCTGGCCCTAATCCGCGCCATGATGCAAGGCTGGGACGAGGTTGAAATTCTTGACCAAAATGAGGAGGCATCTCACCATGACCACGGTGACGCAAAAACAAGTTCGGAGTAAATCCTTTTCTCTGGCAGCGCTCTTTTCAAGGAGGGAAACCCGGCCTTACGCGCATCCCTTCCTGGGCGGCGCCTTGCTGGGTATCGTGCTGTTTCTGTCATTTTTCATCACCGGTAACGGCCTCGGCGCCAGCGGTGGTCTGAACCGGATTGTGGTTTTCATCGAAGATCTGATCGCGCCGCAACACGTTGACCGGGTTTCCTACCTGCTGAAGATGGCCGGCGGTGAGGTGAATCCGCTGGATAACTGGATCATCCCGATGGTGTTCGGCATCCTGCTGGGTGGGTTCGTCTCAGGCTGGCGCAATGGACGCCTGAAAGCAGAAACCGGCAAAGGACCAAACATTTCCGTGCGCACGCGGTGGGTAACGGCCTTTGTGGGCGGCGCTTTTATGGGGTATGGGGCGCGCCTGGCACGCGGCTGCACCTCCGGGCAGGCATTATCCGGCGGCGCAGTGTTATCGGTGGGTAGCTGGGCGTTTATGCTCTCCTTATTCGCCGGCGCGTATGCCCTGGCCTATTTCGTCCGCAAATTGTGGCTGTAATCCGGGAGGCCTGAAATGACGATCTTTCCTATACCCCTGGAAGCTGAGTTGGGCAAAATCGGCGCGTACCTGATCTATCTGCTGATCGGATTTGGCTTTGGATACGCACTGGAAATTTCCGGCTTTGGCTCTTCCCCTAAACTGGCGGCGCAGTTTTATTTGCGTGAATTGACTGTGTTAAAAGTCATGTTCGGCGCCATTGTGGTCGCCATGGTACTGATCTTCGCTGCCAGCGGGCTGGGCCTGCTGGACTACAACCTGGTCTGGGTTAACCCAACGTATCTATGGCCTGGCATTGTCGGCGGTCTGATCATGGGCGTGGGTTTTATCGTGGGTGGCTTTTGTCCGGGCACTTCGCTGGTCGCGCTGGCGACTTTCAAAAAGGACGGGCTGTTTTTCTCCCTGGGCGTGCTGTTTGGCATCTTTGCCTTCGGTGAAACCGTAAGCACCTACGAAACTTGGTGGAATTCGAGTTACCTGGGACGCTTTACCCTGCCGGAATGGCTGGGTTTGCCCACCGGGGTGGTGGTTTTATTGCTGGTTTTGATGGCATTATTCATGTTCTGGGGAGCAGAGCAACTGGAGCGTATATTTGGCAAACGTGACCTATCCCAGGAGCCCAAATGGCGTTACGCGGCAGCCGGCGCGCTGGCATTAGGCGCTGTGGCGGTCGTCTTCATCGGTCAACCGACCAACCTGCAACGCTGGGAAAAACTCAAAACCGAAAAAGAACCCCTGCTGGAGCAACGCCTGGTACAAATACATCCCGGCGAATTGCTCGATTCAATGGAGAACCCGCGCCTGAAGGTGATCCTGCTGGATGTGCGCAGTGAGGCGGATTACAACCTGTTCCACTTGAAAAACGCCCGCCTGACGCCCATGGATTCACTGCTGGAACAGGCCAGCGAGCTGCTGAAAGAGCCGGCCAATACGGTCTTCGTGCTGATGAGCAATGATGAAGCCGCGGCTACAGAAGCCTGGAAAGTGCTGGTGGCGGAAAGCGTGCCAAATGTATATATCCTGGAAGGCGGCGTCAACCGCTGGCTGGAATATTTCGGCGCCGAGGATGAGCGTATTCAGCCATTGGTGAGCGCCGAGCAGGACAACCTGCGGTTTGCTATTCCGGCTGCCCTGGGCGCTCGTTACCCGGCAGCCACGCCGGATCCGCACCTGTATGAATTGGAATACACGCCCAAGATTAAGCTGGAACTCAAACGCGGGCCATCAGGCGGCGGGTGCGGCTAGCTAACTAACATTTGCGCCGGTTTGGCGAGCATCATATTCGAATTAGCCTGGGGGGCAAAGTTGAAATAGCCGTCCACGAAGAAAAAATCTTCGTGGACGGTTTGTATGGTTTCCTGATTTCAAATAATGTAGGAATGCTCTTCTAGGCGTGCAACCACCAGCGATGCCGAGTCGGATGAGAAAAACGGGGGGAATATTGAGCCTCTGGGGAAGCCTGATTTTATTTCCGCACCAGCGGCACGAACACCGGATTGAGCCAATCCGGCGCGGCCTGAGATACCGGATCCGGGGTATCGC
>JAGUYX010000306.1 GCA_020061145.1 Anaerolineales bacterium
ATTCCGTAATTTATGGGCAATGGTTGACAATTCTTCATCGAGTTCACGTGCATCTCCGCAGGCGATCATGACCGTATGCCCATGAATTTGATGGGTTGTGGCGTCTTCCTGCAGTTTTTGGTATAGCTTTTCCTGCTGAATGGAGAGGGGATGATTCAGGAACTCATTGGCGATTTTCAGGCTGGCGCCTTGCTCAACCAGATAGGCAGCCGCCTGTAAATCCCGCGAGGTCGTTCGGTGATAAGTTAATGAGCCGGTATCTTCATAGATTCCCAGTAATAGCAGGGTCGCCTGGATCGGTTCCAGCAAGACACCCCTTTCTTGAAGCGCTTCAATAAACAGAGTGCTGTTGGCGCCGGTTTCGTCAGTAGTAACTTGCCAGTTTTCCGGCAGGTCATCCCGCACTGCATGATGATCGATAACCTGAATCCGGGTATCCGGGCTCATGCCTTTCACGCTGACCACTGATTGGGTGTCCACCAGCGTGACCTGCTCGATGGGTTCTGGGGGTAAATCGCGGCGCTCGACAAAAGGCAGCTCTGCGCCATACAGGGTTAGAAAGGCGCGCACATTCCGGTTCAACCGGTTAGGTAGCACCGGAATCTGATCTCGATCCAGTAAATATGCTCCCAGTTGAGAGGCCAGCGCGTCAAAATCTGCTTGCTCGTGAGTCAAAATGATCTGCATAAAACCAGCTCCAGGGAGTATTGTAATCGAGTTTTGTTTCGCCTATCAAAGGGGGAATGTGCCTGATTGCGGTTATAATTTGTCAGGTTTATGGATATTCAAGCGTTAACTCAGGAAATGTTCCGTTTCGTTCGTCACAAAGGCTGGTATGCAGCCGATAGCCCCAGGCCGCAATCTTTGCGGAACCTGGCAATTTCCTTAAATCTGGAAGCCGCCGAAGTGCTGGAGCATTTTCAATGGAGTGAAAACCTGGAAAATCCACAGGCGCTGGCTGACGAACTGGCGGATGTTTGCCTGTATCTATTACAACTTGCCAGTGAGGCCGGCATCGATCTCGAACAGGCAGTTCTCGATAAACTTAAGGCCAATTACTCCCGTTCCTGGGATGACGATCGGCAGAGTGCCTGATTTACGCCGGGGAAAAAAACCAAAACGTTATGAACATGCAGCATGAGTAATACGGCGATCTTACAATCTCCCAGACCCTGGGCATTCAGCCGCTCGGAGTTGACGGCTGGTTTGCGCAGGCATACCGGCGATCCCTCTTTGCGCATTCTGGAATTGGAAGAGGAAAACCTGCCCGATGTTCGCCCTGCTCTGGGACGTTTGCGCGGCATGCGGGTAAACTGCCGCGGTATAACCGGCGAATATACCTTCGAACTGGTTTTGAAGGAATCCCGGCAAACCGGCACCACCCGCGCCGGTACCACCTCGCCCGGACAACGGGAAACCAGTTTTTATCGCGATCTTGCGGAACAGGTGCCGGTGCGGTTACCTCGCGTATTCGCCATCGATCCTCTGGCAAACTGGTTGGTGATGGAACGTTTGACGCCAGGAAAATCACCCGAAAACTGGGGTAAACCGGATTATTTACTGGCTGCAACTCAACTTGCGGTAATTCACGACCGGTTCTGGAATCTGGGCCGTGACCTGGGTGTTTATACCTGGCTGGAACGTCCTCTGGATGCAGATTTCGAGGTCAATATAAAAGTCGCTTCGAATGCAATTCAGAAGCTGGCAGAAGAACCGGGCAGCAGATTATTTGCCTTTTCCCCCGAGCTCAAAACCCTGCTGCCAAAAATGGTCAGGCATGCCGATGTGATTGCCCGAGCCTTGAAACGAGCCCCGGATACATTGTTACATGGTGATTACTGGCCGGGAAACATCCATGTGGATGGGCAGGGACGGTTGACCGTTTATGATTGGCAGCAGGTAGGAATTGGCCCGGCTGTCCTCGACCTGGTAGCTTATCTACAAACCAGCAGTTGGTGGTTTGATCCTTTACCGGTTGATCCATTGGCATTGATTTTTGAGTATCGGCGGAATTTATCGGAAAAAACCGGCACGATATGGGCGAATCAGGAATGGCAGGCTTTTCTAGATCACGCCCGCATGTGGATCTTCCTGGTCAACTGGGTGGATATTCTGGCCAGCACTCCATTACCCATCCTGGAAACGCAGATGCCATTGCTGGAAAAATTGTGGATCAAACCCCTGTTCGAAAGCGCCAACCAGTATCTGCCCGCGGATTAAGCCATGGAACCCAGGAAAATTACCGTTTTTGGAGGTTCCACTCCGAAAGCAGACGAACCAGCTTACCAGTTTGCTTACCAGCTTGGCCGCGCATTGGCGCTGGCTGGTTATACAGTAATTACTGGCGGATATATCGGCACGATGGAAGCTGTCTCGCGTGGCGCTAACGAAGCAGGCGGCCATGTGATTGGGATTACCTGTGCTGAGATCGAAAAATGGCGCCCGGTTGGTGCCAACCCCTGGGTAATTGAAGAAATAAAATTTCCCACATTACGCCAGCGATTGTATGCGTTAATCGAAATGGGTGATGCCTGTCTTGCCCTTCCAGGCGGAATTGGCACGCTGGCCGAAGTGGCAGTGATGTGGTCGCAAATGCAAGTTGGCGCCACAACCTCCCGACCACTTATTCTGATTGGAGAAGGTTGGAAAACAACGATATCGACCTTTATTGATGAACTGGGGGCGTATATCCCCGCGCCTTATCGCAACCTTTTGCACTATGCCAATGACCTCGATACGATTCTCGCGACGCTCCGCAAGTCTCTGGTATGATCAGAAATCAACTAAGGAAGAGAGAATTAAACAGTATCCCATGAGCAACGATAAATTACCCACCCGTAACGAAAACTTTTCCGAATGGTATAACCAGGTGGTCCAACGGGCGGAGATGGCTGATTACGCTCCAGTACGTGGCTGTATGGTTGTGCGCCCATATGGCTGGGCATTGTGGGAAAATATACAATCTGCTCTGGATACGCGCTTTAAAGCCACTGGGCATGTCAACGCTGCCTTTCCGTTATTTATCCCCAAATCTTTTATCGAAAAAGAAAAAGAACACGTGGAGGGTTTTTCACCTGAGCTGGCAGTGGTCACCATCGGGGGAGGTGAGGTGCTCGAAGAACCGCTGATCGTCCGTCCCACTTCGGAAACAATCATCGGGCACATGTACGCCAAATGGATTAAATCTTACCGGGATTTGCCCGTGTTAATCAACCAGTGGGGGAACGTAGTTCGCTGGGAAATGCGTACGCGCCTCTTTTTGCGTACTCTCGAGTTTTACTGGCAAGAAGGCCATACTGCGCATGCCACGGCTGACGAAGCAGAAACCGAAACTCTCCAGATGCTGGATATTTATTATGATTTTGCGGTAAATGAAGCTGCGGTTCCGGTTATCCGTGGCAGAAAAAGTGATAAAGAGAAATTCGCCGGGGCTGTGCGTTCCTACACCATTGAAGGCATGATGGGTGATCGCCGGGCTTTACAATCGGGCACTTCCCATAACCTGGGACAAAATTTCGCCCGTGCGTTCGATATTCAATACCTGGACGTGAACAACGAGCTCCAATATGCCTGGACGACTTCCTGGGGTCTTTCGACGCGATTTATTGGGGCTATCATTATGACCCACGGCGATGACCAGGGATTGATCCTGCCTCCGCGCCTGGCGCCAATCCAGGTAGTGATTGTACCGATCTGGAAAAGCGAAGACGAACGTCAGGCGGTATTATCCATGGCTCAGGAAGTCCGGCAACGGTTAATCCAGGGTGGGGTGCGAGCGCAACTGGATGACGCCGACCAAAAAACTCCTGGCTGGAAATTTAATTATTGGGAACTGAAAGGCGTTCCTGTGCGCATCGAAATTGGCCCGCGCGATCTCGCCCAGAAAAGTGTGGTGTTGGCCCGCCGGGATGTAACTGGGAAATCTGGAAAATCATTCGGGGTAAACTTGGAAACCCTCGTCCCTCAAGTGATCGAATTATTGGATGATATCCAGAATGGACTGCTTCAACGGGCGACCGAATTTCGAGATGCACATATTGTAGATGTGAGCTCGTATGCCGAATTAAAAGAAGTTATTCAGGCCGGGGATTGGGCGCGGGGATGGTGGGCAGGTACAACCGAGGAAGAGTTGCAGGTGAAAGATGAAACCGGGGCGACCATCCGTTGTTTCCCCTTCGATCAACCTGAAAGCAGGGGTGCCTGCCTGTTTTCTGGGCGTCCTGCACGAGAGGTTGCCCTCTTTGCCCGGGCTTATTGACGAATTCGATCAGCAGTTTAGGGTAATTAATTGCCTGCCATTCAACTGGCACGACTGAATAAACAGCTGGCGGAATTGCGAGATGCATGGCCAGATCAGGAAGATTTCCTGAGCGCCTTGCATGCGCTATTAGAATTTTATGCCAATCCTACACACAGAGTTGGCCAGGTGGGAGAACCCGCGCCTTTGCTGAAGAGCTATAACGTTCCCCCTCCTCTGGTTCAATCTATTGTTAAGGGGTTGGGTGCGCTTCCGGCTCAAAACCCTCTTCATTGCCTACAAATTTGCGACCTTTTGTGGCGGGAACCGGCCTACGAGACTCGCTTGCTTGCCGCCTACCTGATCGGTCAGATACACAGTGATGACCTGGAGATCATTCAACGGGTTGAGCAGTGGTTGGAGACTGAGACTAATTCCCATTTATTGAACGTAATTTTTACAGTTGGTGTTGCTGGGGTTGCTTCTCGCCGCCCGGATGATTTTTTAGCAAGAATTGAAAAATGGCTGGCGAATGGGAAACCCCGTGCGCAGGCGAATGGGCTTAGAGCCCTGCACATATTGTTGGGCGTATCTACTTTTGATAATTTTCCCGCCTGCTTTCGAATCATCACTCCGGTATTACGCCAGCCGGTTAATGAGTTGCGTCAGGAGCTGGTGAGTGTATTGCAGAAATTAGCCAGGCGATCACCTGTTGAAACTGCTGTTTACCTTTCGGAAATCCTGGAAACTAACATTTCACCCGATACCGCTTTGGTCATCCGGTTGACCCTGGAGGCGTTGCCGGAAAAACAAAGTCAAAAAATCCAGGAGCAGTTGCGTGAAAGAAGGCGAGAAAACTTCTGAGGAGAGTGAATCCCGTCTGTGCAGCGGATCAACTCTCTGGTATAATGCCCAAACTGGAATACGCTGACTGGTCCTGTCACTGGCTACGGCTGGCGGCTCGGAGACTTGCTTCAGGAACACATTTATCAGGAGATAGCAGACGTCATGCGCATGGAAAAAGAGTTAAAAAGTAGTTTGATCACTGAGTTTTCCCGTCATGAGGGAGACACGGGGTCGCCTGAAGTGCAGATTGCACTTCTCTCCAGCCGGATCAAACAGTTGACAGATCACTTGAGAGTGCACAAGCACGACGAATCCTCCCGCCGGGGTTTGTTGAAGCTTGTGGGTCAACGTCGCAGGTTGTTAAACTATCTCAGGCGGACGGATTATGAGCGATATCTCGCTCTAACCGACCGTTTGAGCATCCGCCGCAAAGTGAAATAACGGCACCTCAAGGTAGATGGCGGGGTACCCTGCCATCTACTTTTTATTAATCTAGAATTTTCAGCAAAAGAGGCAGGAGAGCGAATTGCTGAAACGAGAAAACCAAACTTAATATTTCATTCCCCGCCGGAGGTTGGGCATTGGAGGGTGTTGGCAATTTGCGGGTAAATTATCCCCAATTGTCAATAGCGTCCAGTTCCTGACCAGGCGGGGGGAAAGCCAGGAGGCAAAATGAAACCCGAAAGTAAAACTTATTCTGTGAATGTCGCCGGTAAAGCGTTGACATTCGAAACCGGGACGATCGCCGGTCAGGCCGGCGGAGCCATGACCCTGCGAATGGGCGATTCGATGGTCTTCGCCGCTGCTACGATGAGCGATGAGCCGCGCGAAGGGATCGATTTCTTCCCATTAACCGTGGATTATGAAGAGCGAATGTATGCCGGCGGGCGTATCCCTGGTTCGTTCTTCCGTCGCGAGGGTCGGCCAACTGAAGATGCGATTTTGACTGCCCGTCTCACCGATCGCCCTTTGCGCCCTCTCTTTCCAAAGGATATGCGGAATGACGTCCAGGTGATCGTGTATTCCTTTTCTTCGGATGGCGTACATCCATTGGATATTCTCTGCATTAATGCTGCATCTGCCGCTTTGATGATTTCGGATATTCCCTGGGGCGGACCCGTCGGCGCGGTACGCGTAGGCTACGTGGATGGTCAACTGGTTGTTAACCCGACTTATGAAGAACTGGGCAACAGTACGCTCGACCTGCGTTTGGCGGGTACACGTGATGCAGTTCTGATGGTGGAATCCGGCGCATACGAAGTGCCAGAAGCAATCATGATCCAGGCTTTGGAGCTGGGTCATCAGGCCATCCAACCGATTATCGCACTCCAGGAGCAGATGGCTCAGGAGATCGGGAAACCGAAACGATTTTATCCGCCATTTACCACGCCAGAAGAGCTGGTCGAGATGGTCTATCAGCGTGCTGCTGGGGAACTGGATCGGATCCTGGAAACTCAGAATCAATCCAAACACACGCTGGATGCAGCCGTCAAAGAATTCCAGACGATTTTGGTTAGCGAGCTGGCAACTGAAGAGGGACCCGGACGCGCGGAGGTGATTGACGCCCTCAGCACGGTATATAAGCGGGTTGTCCGCCAGCGTATCCTGGAAAAAGGTATCCGCCCAGATGGTCGTAATACAACGGAAATTCGGCCGATCTGGTGCGATGTCAATTTCAGCCCACGCGCCCATGGTTCGGGATTGTTTAGCCGGGGTGAAACCCAGGTGCTGACCCTGGCAACCCTGGGTACCCCACGGGATGCACAGGAGCTGGATAACCTGACTCCTGTGGAAGCCAAACGCTACATGCATCACTACAACTTCCCACCTTTCTCTACCGGCGAAACCCGCCCCTTACGCGGCGCTTCCCGCCGAGATGTGGGACATGGTGCACTGGCTGAACGAGCTTTACTCCCGGTCATACCACCCGAGTCGGAATTCCCCTATACCCTGCGTCTGGTCTCTGAAGTACTCTCGTCGAATGGCTCTACGTCCATGGCTTCCGTTTGTGGTTCCACCCTGGCGTTGATGGATACCGGTGTGCCGATCAAAGCGCCTGTGGCAGGGATTGCGATGGGCTTGATTAAGGAAGGTGACAAATATGCAGTCCTTACGGACATTCAGGGAATTGAAGATCACCTCGGTGATATGGATTTCAAAGTCGCTGGCACCCGTAAAGGCATCACCGCCCTGCAGATGGATATCAAAATCAGGGGCATATCGACGGAAATCATGACCCAGGCGCTGGAGCAGGCGCGCGATGCCCGCATGTTTATCCTGGATAAAATTCTGGAAACCATCCCGGCGCCGCGTCCCGATTTGAAATCATTCGTGCCACGGATTACCACAGTGCAAATCCCGGTTGAGAAAATCGGCTTGATCATCGGTCCGGGTGGGAAGATGATCCGTAGTATTCAGGAAGAAACCCACACCCAGATTGATATTGGCGAGGATGGCACGGTATTCATCTCAGCAACCGATGGCGAAGGTGAACGTAGAGCGCGGGAAAAGATCCTCTCTCTGACTGAAGAAGCCCGGGTAGGCCAGATTTATACGGGCAGAGTCGTACGGGTGACTGATTTTGGGGCTTTCGTCGAAATTCTTCCCAATCAGGATGGCCTGGTTCATATCTCGCAACTGGATACCAGCCGCGTCAATCGCGTCGAAGATATCGCCCGTGTGGGTGATGAAATCACAGTAATGGTTACCGCTATCGACTCAGACGGAAAGATACGCCTCTCCCGCCAGGCAGTCCTCGAAGGATGGACGGCTGAAGAAGCCATTGCTAACGACCAGGGCGGTCGTCGTGGTGGGAGACCGGGCGGTTCTTCGAACCGTGGAGGGCGCCCGGATCGTGGTCGAGGTGATCGGCGTTCCTGAGCGAAGAAATTAAACCTTGATGTTCTTGCCGGTTTCACAGGTGAGAATGGCCTAAAATCGGGTTGGTAGCTGGTATGAAAAACAGACGCCAACCCGTTTGATTTTTCATCATGATCGTAGCGATCGCTGGAATCACCCGAGCGGAGGCTTCGTCCGTGGTTATAATTCAAGGGAGGATAAATCTATCGAACCTGTCGTCAGCCAGACAAACCGTTACCAGACAAACGCATCAACACAGGAGTCAAACATGAAGTCAGATTTTATCTGGATGGATGGCAAGCTGATCCCGTGGGATCAAGCCACCGTGCATTTCCTTACGCCCACATTACATTACGGGCCGGGTGTTTTTGAAGGTATTCGATGTTACGACACCTCAAATGGCCCGGCCGTTTTTCGTTTAAAAGAGCATATCCAGCGCTTTTTGGAGTCTATCCACATTCTGGGTGTCCAGGACTTTCCCTATACCCACGCTGAACTGGTAAAGGCAGTTAAAGACACCATTCGTGCCAATAATTTGCGTGAATGTTATATCCGCCCGTTGATGTTTTTACAGGGTCCTATGGGGTTGAATATGGATAATTCGACGCCGTCTGTGGGTATCGCAGTTTGGGAATGGGGTCCTTACCTGGGCAGCGAAGCCCTGGAAAGGGGTGCAAATATGATGGTTTCTTCCTTCACCCGCCTGCACCCCAACGTTGCCATGACCAAAGCCAAGATTGCAGGAAATTATGTCAATTCCATGCTGGTCAAAACGCTTGCGCTCCGCTCTGGTTATGATGAAGCCGTGATCCTCGATCCACAGGGATTCGTAGCGGAGTGCACCGGAGAGAATCTATTCCTCGTGCGGCATAACGTCATTTGCACTCCACCGCTGGCGACAGTATTGGAAGGTGTTACCCGGGATAGCATCCTTACCCTGGCAGCCGATCTTGGATTCACGGTCGAGGAGCGGATGGTCACCCGGGACATGTTGTATATTGCAGATGAAGCCTTCATTTCGGGTACGGCAGCAGAAGTGGTACCGATCCGTGCGTTGGATACCCGGATAATTGGCTCGGGGAAAATTGGTCCCATCACCAAACAAATCCAACAGGCTTTTTATGATAATGCGCGTGGGAAGGGAAAGTTTTCGGCAATCTGGCTGGACCCGGTCGAAGCTAACTGATTTGGAGTGATCACAGGTGCAAAAAATCACCTTACCCAGGTGTGTTAACTCATTTCTAATGTAACTTTTGGCGAATTTTCCGCATCTCATTGATAGAATACAATCACACGGGAAAACCTCCCGTATATAGGAGTTTTTAAACGATGGGTGATCTGTCAATCAAAATCAGGCCTCTGGGAACGCGGGTGTTGGTACAGCCGGTGGAGGAGGAAGGTCGAACTTCGAGCGGAATTTTTATCCCAGAAACCGCCAAGGAGAAACCGCAGCGCGGTGAGATTATTGCCATTGGTGACGAAGAAGAAGAAATTAAAGTGAAAGTTGGCCAGAAAGTGTTGTATCCGAAGTATGTCGGTACGGACATCAAACTGGATGGAACCGACTATATCATCATGGAATCGGATGATATTCTGGCGATCATTGAGGAATAACACAAATTATGTCTTTCGAGTTAAGTAGTAAGCCCAAAGCCTCCTCAACAAACAGCGAACAGGAACATGTTCGCGTGCTTATTTTAGGTTCCGGACCTGCCGGGCTATCTGCGGCATTATATGCAGCCCGTGCCGACCTGGAACCCGTAGTATTGACGGGTAATCAGCATGG
>JAGUYX010000291.1 GCA_020061145.1 Anaerolineales bacterium
TGATCGATAAAGATTCCCCGGAGTTGGGCGTGGAGGCTATCCGATTCGGCGCTCAGGACTGCCTGGTAGGCTCCCGGGTAACCGGCGCCTTGCTCAACCGCTCAGTGCGGTACGCCATCGAACGCCAGCAGGTGATGACTACCTTGCGCCGTTTCGCCATGATCGACGAGCAGACCGGGCTCTATAATCGCCAGGGATTTGAAACCCTGGCAGAGCAACATCTTTTACTTGCCCGGCGGCGAGACGCCCACCTGGCGTTAATCGCCCTGGATGGCCGCCTGGCTCCGGAGATGGGTGAGAAAGTCGACCAGCAGGATACCCAGTACCCGGATCTGCTGATGCATATTGTGGAAACCTTAAGACGCACCTATCGCGCCTCAGACATCCTGGGGCGGTATGACAATCTGGTTTTCGCTACACTGGCGCTGGATGTGACTGAGGAGCGGGTGGATCTGCTGGTGCGCCGCCTGGGCGAAAACCTGACCCTGGCCGCGGCACGCGGCGAATTGCCGCAAACCCCGCCGGGAAACATTCATGCCTGGCCGGTGTTCGCCAGCCAGGTGCAGGATGTGGCAAGCTTGCTTCAACCCTTGCAAGGATTGATCGCGCCGCGTCGGGAAACACCCTGACAACCGGCATCCTGTATCGCAATGAAACCCGCCATTGAAGATCACAACACGATGGGTAGAATGAATATGCTATGCTAGCTCAAGTCTCGTCCTGCGCCGTAGTGGGGATAGAAGGTGTGATTGTCACCGTTGAAGTAGATATCGGCCAGGGGTTGCCCGGGGTCACAATTGTTGGTCTGCCAGATGCGGCAGTCCAGGAATCGCGTGAGCGCGTCCAGGCTGCCATTCGTAATATCGGGCTGCCCTTCCCGCGTAAACGGATCGTGGTCAACCTGGCGCCAGCCTCCGTGCGCAAAGAAGGTCCGGCGTACGACCTGCCAATTGCGGTGGGTGTGCTGGTGATGTCAGAATTACTCCACCCTGATACGGTTGAAGGGGCTTTGATCATCGGGGAATTATCGTTGGATGGCAGCGTACGCCACACACGCGGAGTGCTGCCCATGGCGGCGGTCGCGCGGGCGCAGGGATACAAGCGGATTTTTGTGCCGGCTGCTGACGCCATCGAAGCCGCCCTGGTGCCCGATCTGGAAATCATCCCGGTAGCCTCGCTGGCGGAGCTATTTGCGCATTTATGCGGCGAGACTCCTATCGCCCCCCAGGAACCGGTGATACCGGAATACCACACAGATGCATCGGTGACCGATTTTCACGATATCCGCGGGCAGGAGCACGTCAAACGCGCCCTGGAAGTGGCAGCTGCGGGGAACCATAATGTCTTGATGATTGGACCACCCGGATCAGGGAAAACCTTACTGGCGCGTGCCCTGCCGGGAATCCTGCCCAGGCTGACGATAGACGAATCCCTGGACGTAACCCGCATTTATTCAGTCGCCGACCAGCTTCCACCTGATACCCCACTGATCCAGATGCGACCTTTCCGCGCACCCCACCATACCATCTCGCACGCCGGTCTGGTGGGTGGGGGAAACCTGCCGCATCCGGGGGAGATTTCTCTGGCGCATCGCGGCGTGCTTTTCCTGGACGAACTGCCGGAGTTTGGTTCGCGCGTCCTGGAAGTCATGCGCCAGCCGATTGAAGACAAGATCGTTACCATTGCGCGAGCCCAGGGATCGTTGACATTCCCCGCCAATTTTATGCTGGTCAGCGCCATGAATCCCTGCCCGTGCGGATATTTTGGCGACCCGCTGCGCGAGTGCACCTGCGCGCCGTCCACCGTCACCCGTTACCAGAAACGCATATCCGGTCCGCTGCTGGATCGCATTGATATCCATATCGAGGTGCCCCGGGTGGAATATGAAAAGCTCAGCTCCGAGCGGCTTGGTGAACCTTCGGCGCAGGTACAAGGGCGCGTAGAAGTCGCCCGGGAGATTCAACGCAAACGTTTCGAGGCGGATAACAACGGGCTTTATACCAATGCCGATATGCGCCCGGCGGAAGTGCGCCTGTTCTGCCAGCTGGACGATACCGGGCGTGCGCTGATGAAAAGCGCCATGAACCAGCTGCAACTTTCGGCGCGTGCTTACCATCGCACTCTCAAACTGGCGCGCACCATCGCCGACCTGGCAGGCAGCGAGGAAATTAAAACCAATCACCTTGCCGAGGCGCTGCAATACCGGCCGAAGGTGCTACTCGGAGGGTGAGGAGGTGATGGCGTAATTCTCAAAAATGAGTACACTGAAAAATAACCCGATAATTCAGGTAATCGTCGTTTCATAGACGAGCCTGATCAGCTAATCCCGAATGGGACGAAGGGAGGATATCGAGACAGAATATTAGCAAATTCCCCGATCATCTTACAAATCAAAGGTTTCACAAATTTCTCTGGAGGCTGTGATGACCGATACCGGTTTTTTTGCTACTTTATTTAGTTCATTCTTATGCCTGTTTGCATTCGCATTGCCTGTAGGAATGATCATTGTAGCCATATTGCTGGTCAAAAAAAGCAGTGACGATGCTAAACGTGCTGAGTCAGTTTATTATCAGGCCTTGCAAAGTTTACCCCAGGATAAACAGATGATGTTTGTTATGCAATACAACTCAGTGAAAAAGAACCCGACAACAGCCGTTCTGCTAGCGCTTTTCTTAGGCGGATTGGGTATACATAAATTTTACCTGGGACAAAACAGCCAGGGAATTCTTTATCTACTTTTCTTTTGGACATATATACCAGCCTTAATAGCTTTTTTTGAGGCATTTGTCATTGCTGGGCAGGTTGGTAAATACAACCAACAGAAAGCGATTGAGCTAGCGGCCATGTTTGGTAGCATAAACCCCCTTATGCTAACAACATAAATACACAAAGGAGTAAAAATGGGTAGTAAAACGGTGTATTACATACTGGATACAGATAAGCCCATCGAACAGGTGCGTGATGCCTTAAAAAAATCATTGATGTTCCTGGGTGGTACAACTTTCGAGGTGGGAGACGGATTTCAGGTAAAGCAGGGAATGAATAACGTAAATTTTGCCTTTACCGCCAATTTTGACGCGCAGGTGAATGTCCGCCAATCTACCGCGAATCGATATGAAATTTTCAGCACGATCAATTGGTCACCCAACGGACTATTTTGGGCTTGTTTAATCATAGGATTTTTCGTTTTTGGGATACTTTGGGTTATACCTCTGCTTTATTTGTTCATTGACCCTTCGCAGGCTTACCAGCAGGCATTTTTTCAGGCGCAAAGTATGCTGAAGTGATGGCATAAAAAATCGGACATGTAGATCATCTCGCCTGGAATAATAAATATTGGTCAATCACTCGTCGTCAACGGATGACGAGCTAAAGGGCTTGCGCCTGGTAACGAAACTGAACATAATGTGACGGAAAGCAAATCAAGGTTATGTGGATTGATTTAGATGTATTCGCAACCTTTATTACGGAAAGAAATCCCTTTGTTGGCTTATACAGCCATAACCTATGCATCATTTTTACCGTGGTACAGTGAGGTCGTTCCCAGTTATCAGTCTTCCACTCGTTATGTGCTCAGTTTGTATCCGGCGTTTATTGGCTTAGCTCATTTGTTTTCAACCAGATGGCTTAAGTTTAGAAAAATATACCTGATTATCAGTTTATCTTTCATGGTAATCAGCTCGGCAGCTTATTGCTTGTGGTTATTTGTTGGGTAAATAAAGTATAGCAAGTGAAACCTTCTGGGCTATTAGTTCATGTGCTTTTGTGATGAATCCCGACTAGAGTATAATTCCCTCAGCCGCCTCCGCCTCCATGCCTCATTGACCACATCGGGGGAAATCTGCCGCTCGCCAGGTGCCTTGCAGGATGACCTCACCTCTCAAAAAAACCCCAAAAGTTACCCCTGTTTATATATCGCCGCGCTTTCACCAGGTAGTCGCCTTGCACGTCCTGAAAAACATGCTGGTGAATATCGAAGCTCAAGTACCGTTGTTGCTGGGAATCCACGGGCCGACCGGTGAGGGTAAAACCTTTCAAATCGAAAATGCACTCAAAGCCATGGGGGTGAAACGATTTCTAATTTCCGGTGGGCAGCTGGATAACTCTATCGCCGGGGAATCGGCACATATCGTACGCGCCACATATATCCGCGCCAGCGAAAGTTTACGCGGTGGGGAATGCAGCCTGGCAGCCGTGTTGATCAACGATATCGACACCGGGTTAGGCAGTTGGGGTGAATCCGTACAATACACTGTCAATCAGTTGACCGTCTTTGGCGAGTTAATGCACCTGGTGGATTACCCCAATGCCGTTGAGGGGCACGAGACGCTGCGAGTACCGATCATTATTACCGGCAATGATTTCACCAAACTCTACGAACCTCTGGTGCGCGCCGGGCGCATGACGGCTTTTGAATGGATGCCAACCCTGGAAGAACGGGTCGAGTTGGTTAATGCCATTTTTCCGGAGCTGACGCCAGAAGAAGTGCTCAAACTGATCCATGAGCTGAACCAGCGGGTAACCGTGAGATCCTATGGACACGCTACCGTCCTGCCGGTTGCTTTTTATGCCCACCTGCGCTCTAACCTGCTGGATGAAGATTTATGGGGTCTGGTATCTCGCTCGGGGTTGAATAAAACCATCGATACGCTGTTGAGGGGTTACGAACCGGATCTGGCTCTCGGCATTCACTACGAGCGTGTGCTGGCTAAAGGACTGGAACTGGCCGCCTCCGGGCAACTGATCAACCATTTTAAAAACGGCGAAAAATAAAACATTGGCTGCCGACGAGGTCGCAGGGCAGATGCTAACGGAACTGTAAGGACAACCTGCCTGCCGTTCGCCCCTGGCACTTGACACACTGCAAATAGATTTGTTTAATCAAAGTGCCGCATCAGTATCTATTGGTGATCCTCCGGACCAGAGAACGCTGAGTATTACACTGGCACCGCAAAGTATTACCCCAAGACTGGCTTCCGGCACCAGACCATTGCGTCCCCTACCCGTGACAGGAAAATTGCCATGCCATCCACGGTTCGCCACACATTGCTCAGCAAAGAAGGTCCGGAGCGCAGTACCCCTTACTCCCTGATTGAAGATGAATACCTGATCGGGCGAGAACCCGGAAATACAATCCAGATTGACTCGCCGGGTGTTTCACGCCGCCATGCCCGCCTGTACCGGCGGGGTGAACAGTATTTCGTCGAAGATTCAGGGAGCAGTAATGGCACCTTTGTGAATGACCGGCGACTTGGGGAACCCCATCCATTATCCGATGGGGATGAAATCCGCCTGGGGCAAACTGTACGGATCTGGCGCCATATCAGCGCAATTTTGCCCACATGGTGCGCTGGTCCCGTAATGGCGTAGAGTGGGCGGCGCTGGTGTTGGGTGTGCTGGCGGATGGGCGCCGCGGCGATCTGGTGCAGGTATTTTCCGTCGATGTGTGTATTCCCAACCCTCTGGTGAAAATCCAGTTTCCCCAACCTCACTTCACCTTCCGCGAATACGAGCGCACTCCCAACCTGGAAAGCTTTGCCTGGGATGGCGCGGCTTTATTCGCTTTTCACGGGAATACGCGCAATGATGGGTTCGGTGATCTGCACCTGTTTAATCGGGATACCTTTACTTTCAGCCAGGCGATCAATCCGATCGAAAACACTTGCTGTTATCGCGATCCGCTATTCAGCCCGGATGGGACTTACTTATTATTCGCCTACCAGAGCATCGCGATGGGCGCGGGGAGCACCACGCGCCTTTATTACATCCCCTTTGGAAGTATAGGTACAGGCGCCAATTACGAACCCTTACCTTTGCCAGAAATCAGTGATCCGCGCGAGAAGCCCTGGCCGGTTTTGCGGCCGGCAGTGATCCCGTAGGAGGACATAACCAGGGGGAAAGCGATCTACAGCGATCTGCAGGCGAAAACACCCGGGTTCAGTAAACACCAACCACCTCTTGACATTCCAGTAACTGGAACGTATAGAATAATGGCAAGGAGGCGCTATGGAGATCAGGGAACTGGCCAAACGTAGCGGAGTTCCTGCCAGAACCATCCGCTATTATGAAGATATCCGCCTGATGCCGCCGGCTGCACGCAAACCAAATGGATATCGCGAATACACCGAGGCGGATGTAGACCGCCTGAAACTGGTGGCAGGCGCTCGCCGCCTGGATTTCAGCCTGGCTGAGATCAAAGAAATCCTGGATTTGCGCGACCGGCAAATCGCACCGTGCGGTGTGCTGCTGGAAATGCTCGAACAAAAAGCATTGGAAATCCAGCAACGGATTAACGAGCTGGAAGAATTGGAACATCATCTGCGCCGCCTGCGCCAACTAGGGCTTACTTTCCCCACGGATGATATCGAAGGGAAAAATTGTGTCTGCCACCTGGTCAGCCAGCAAGAACGCAATATATCCGAGAAACAACTTAAACTTAAAAGTAACCAAGGATGAAAACCATTAATCTGGATATACAGGGAATGTTTTGTGCCACCTGTCCGCAACATGTGGAGCGGGCTTTGAAAAAGGTGAGCGGCGTGAGGGATGTCGCCATCCCGGGTTGGCAGTCAAAAAAAGCTGAAGTAACTGCGGATTCCAGCGTAACTGAACAGCAATTGCTGGATGCCGTGGAGAAAGCCGGCTACCAGGCCAGAGTCGTAACAATCAAGGAGACAAAGGCCTCACCAGAAACGGCTTCCGCATGTTCTGCTCATGAGCACGACTTCGATCTGCTGGTCATCGGCGCCGGCTCAGGCGGCTTTGCTGCCGCGATCAAAGGTGTAGAGTTAGGCGCTCGGGTTGCCCTGGTTGGAGATGGATTATTGGGCGGCACCTGTGTGAATACCGGCTGTGTGCCTTCCAAAACCCTGATCCAGGCAGCGGAAATCTGGCACAAGGCTGGCAAACATCCCTTTAAAGGGGTGCACACCCGCCAGGGACAGGTGGAATGGGAGGCGATGCGGGAACAAAAAGACCGGCTGGTGAGTGAAATGCGCCAAACGAAATATGCCGACGTGCTGGCGGCATACCCGGAAATTAATTACCGCAAAGGATTTGCCAGGTTCACCGCCGGTGGCCGGGTTCAGGTAGGGAATGACCAAATTTCCGCCAGACAAATCATCATCGCCACCGGCTCGCGCCCGCGCAGGATACCCTTCCCAGGAATTGAAGAAGCTGAACCACTGACTAGCACCACCCTGATGGACCTGGAACGCCTGCCTGAGTCGTTGATCATTCTGGGAGGGCGGGCAATCGCCCTGGAAATGGGCCAGATGATGGCGCGCCTGGGAGTAAAAGTCGTCCTCTTACAACGCAGTACACGCCTGGTACCGGAACA
>JAGUYX010000300.1 GCA_020061145.1 Anaerolineales bacterium
CTGCCCTGGGAATCCACAGCGAGTGAAGTGAAGCCACCAACCTGGTCAAGCCGGTCCGCCGGTTCCATCTGGAAGACGGTACTGCCGGGCGCTTTGTAGGCGTACTCCAGGTCATTCAGGTCATCATTAAAATAAGCGATATGCACCGCTCCGAAACGATCGGACGCGATGTCGTTGAAGAACCCGGCGCCCTGGAGCACCGCGGTCAGATCGACGCTGAGTGGAGCGCGGGTAAACATGGCGCGCAGCGTGGAAGTCAGGCTGGAGGAGAACATTCCCGTCGCCAGGGTTTGCACCTCCCAGTTGCCTTGACCCACGCGACGGGCATACATGAGGCTGCCAATTTCAGTAAGGGTATTGAATTCATAAAAACTGATATGGGGTATGTCCAGTTCGCTCAGGGCCAGTGAGGGAATGGTATCAAGTATGTTTTCGACATTTCGAACCGTTTCAATCTGGAAATTCCCTCCGATCGCCAGTAAATAGGCGTATTTAAGGTTGTCGTTGCTGTCATCAAGATAGACAATATGCGGCAAATCGTTGTGATCGATGGCGATGCTGGGAACACTACCAACATTTTCGTCAACCAGACCTTCTTCTACATTTCGAAAATCATCCCATATCAGAACTCCAGCTGAGTTTTTTCCGCTCGCTCGGATATATCTCAAATCCTGACTGGCAACCGCAAAATAGGCGATGTGCGGGCGACCTTTGCTATCCAGCGCCATGCTGGCGTATTGCACTTCCGTGGTTGCATCCAGGGGGGTGAAGCTCCAGGTAGCGCCATCAAACCAGCCAAACTGTAAACCGGTGGGTGTACCGTAGGTTACGTACACATTGCCGGTGCGGTCGACCACCAGACTCTGGTTGGATAATTTGGGATAAGCCACCAGATCTGGCGCTGAAATGGCTAACGGATCCATGAAAGAAGCGAAGGCGATAAAATCCACACTTTCGACCGGGGCGCGTACCTTGTTCGAACCCAGACGAACGGTAAACGCGCTGGGTTGAAAATAATATTCCGGCTGGTAGTCGGTTTCTGTGTAATTGCCGGATTTCTTCGGCGTCAGCGTGTGCACACCGGCTGGCAGCGACATGGAGAAAGAGCCGTCGCTTGCGGTAACTGTCTGCCGCCCGGCGTTATCGGTTACGGTTACCCCGGCAACCGGATTTCCGAATTTATCCCGGATAACGCCATTCGCTGAATAAAGCTCTGTGCTGCAGGTAAAATTCTGGCGAGTAGTATCCGGCGGGACGCTCACCCGGGCAACCAATGGCGAACAGTAATAATCGTCCCCACCCGGGATTGCGCCTTCTGCAGAGAGCTCGTAATTGCCGGAGTTTAAATCGTAGAAGGTATAACGGCCGTTTTCGTCAGTCACGGCAGTTTTTCCGGTGCCGGTGCGTACCACAATCCCGGCGATCGGTAAATCGTCGCCATCCCGAATTACCCCGGTGATACGGTTATTCAATGAGCCATATAACAATCCGGGAAAATAAATTTGTGATGGTTCGTTAGGCGCGTCTGGATTTCCAGGACCATCCTGGGCAAGGACAGCACTCCAGGGGGCCTCCAGACCAAACGGCCAGATGAACGACAGGAGGAGAACGATTACTAAAACTCGCAATGAATTCCGTTTCATTTTGCCCTCATTTCGGATCGATCCCAACAGTTGTGGGATTTGAATGGAGCTGCCGCCCGGATTTAAAAACACCCAGATTAAGGATCGATAAACAATCCCTACCCGATAGTGTAGCTTAACCCGGCAAAGATGCAACTGTCGTCCCCGGGTTTAATCCGGCAATCGTGGAATACCGTAATCATTATTCGGACAGGTTGCACGTTGTTTGCCAGATAAATTCGGAACTACCCGGGATGGACGGGATGCGTGAGGTAAACTTTGTATGTGGATCGGCCAGGAAATTGAAAAGCTGACTGAACGAAATCGGCTGATCGCAGGTAGATTAAGCGTTATAGTTATTGGGAAAACCAATCATCGACCCAATCTGAAAAATTCTTTGTGGAGGAGCCATGCTTGCCGGAGCGGCAGAGAAGATACGAGCCAACATTCAAAAGGTCATTGTCGGAAAAGATGAAGTGATTAATCTGACCCTGGTGGCGTTATTGTGTGAAGGTCATATTTTGTTAGAAGATGTGCCGGGGATTGGGAAAACTACCCTGGCGCGCACGCTGGCTGCTTCGCTGGGATGTTCTTTCCGGCGGATCCAATTTACACCGGATTTATTACCCTCCGATGTAACCGGGTTAAGCTGGTTCAATCAAAAGAAGCAGGAATTTGAGTTTCGCCCGGGTCCGGTGATGAGCCAGGTAGTGCTGGCGGATGAGATCAACCGGGCTACACCGCGCACGCAATCCGCCCTGCTCGAAGCCATGCAAGAACGCCAGATCACTGTCGACGGCATCAGCCGCCAATTGCCGCGCCCATTTTTAGTCCTGGCGACCCAAAACCCCATCGAGCTTGAAGGCACTTTTCCGTTGCCAGAAGCTCAGATTGATCGCTTTTTGTTACGCATAGCCATCGGTTATCCGACCCAGGACGAGGAGAATTCCATTTTGGAACGTTTTCGCCGCACCGACTCCGCACCCGAGTTGCAGCCGGTCGTCTCGACAGAAGAAATCCTGGAGCTTATCCAGGCGAGAAGCCAGATTCGGGTGGAAACATCGGTGAGGGATTATATCGTCCGGGTAGCACGGGCAACCCGAGAACATCCTGATATCGATCTAGGCGCCAGCCCGCGTGCTTCTCTTGCGCTTTATCAGGCTTCTCAGGCGTGGGCGGGGATTAATGGCCGCGATTATATCCTTCCGGATGACGTTAAGGCTATGGCGCCACATGTGCTCACCCATCGACTCATGATTGCCCCACAGGCACAATTGCGCGGTCGATTGCCTGCCGATCTGGTCAACGATATCGTGGATACGGTGCCTGTCCCGGTAGAAAGTTAGATATTTTTCAATGGACCCCAAACGCTGGTATCCGCTTCTTTTTTTATTATTTATCTTTGGGATATTTGCGAAGATCGATTGGGTGCTCTCGCTATCCATCTCAGTCGCCGTAGTGATCGGACTTTCGTATTGGTGGCGGAATCAATCTTTAAATCAGATCCGCTACCGGCGGAAATTCCACTACACACGCGGGTTTCCGGATGAGCAAACCGAGGTTCAAATCGAGGTCGAAAACCGGAAATTATTGCCAGTTTCCTGGCTAAGGGTTCAGGATCCCTGGCCTAAAGCAGTCGGACCGGTGGACGAATCCGTCCTTGCCCCCTCGCATATCCCCGATCAGGGTTTGCTGACCAATGTCTTCAGTTTACGCTGGTTTGAGCGTGCTCGTCGTAAGTATGGGATCAAGTTTCGTTCACGCGGTGTGTACCAGATTGGTCCGGCACGCTTGATGTCCGGGGATTTGTTTGGAATTTTCGAGACAGAGAAAGACAGTACCGACACCGCGCTATTGACTGTATTTCCCAAGATTATTCCTCTGGCTGAGCTGGATTTGCCTGCAGAAGATCCTTTGGGCAACCGCAGATCAAGACGAAAATTGTTTGAAGACCTGAACCGTCCCATGGGTGTGCGTGAATATCGTCCGGAAGATAGTTTCCGGCAGGTACACTGGCCTGCAACAGCGCGGACAGGTCAGCTACAGGTGAAAGTGTTTCAACCTACGTCCGGGCAGGTGATGGTGGTATGTCTGAATGTGTCCACTTTTGCGCGCTCATGGGAGGGGGTGTACCCGCCATTGCTGGAATACCTGGTGAGCCTGGCTGCGACGATTTGTAATTCCGGTATGGAAAATGGATATCGGGTTGGTTTGATTGCCAATGGATGTATCGCTAAATCCGACCAACCCTTTCGTATTCCTCCCGGGCGATCTCCCAGGCAATTGACTACCTTATTAAGTGCGCTGGCTGGCGTTAACCCGGTGGTCACTGCGCCGTTTGAGAGATTTCTGGTACGCGAAATTCCCCGCGTTCCCTACGGAGCGACTCTGGTGGTAATCACCGCGGTTGTTTCTCAAAGCGTCCTGGAGACGATGATGAAATTAAAACGACATGAACGGAAAATTACATTGATCAACCTGTCGGAAATCCTCCTCGAACCTATCCCGGGTATTGAAGTGTTGCATCTGCCTTTTCAAGAAACCAGGAATGGCTGAATGACGATCAATAAACCAGTTGAAAGTGAAAAAACAACTTTCAGGCCGTCGTCATCGCGATTTACCTGGCAATGGCTTTCTCTGATTGCTTTTGTATTGATGGAAATTAACTGGGTTACACCGTGGTTACTCTCTCTTCATGCTACGATTTCCCAGGCAAGTTTGCTTCCGATGGTTTTATTGGGTAGTCTGGTTGTGCTCGTAACCAATGGTTTGATGAGACTCGCCCAATCATTGAGGCTGAACCAGCAGGCCCGGCGATTCATGTTTATTTTCATTCTGGCAGTTTTCGTAATTCTGGGTCAGGCGCTCATTAATAGCGTGCCAACAAAAAATGCTGTCCTGGATCCACGCACCCAGGCGGTGAATAATATAGAGGATTTCCTCAATTTTGTGCCGGCCTGGCTCTGGATTACGCTCATTGTATTTGGATTTTGCTGGCGTGGGGCTGTTTTGGCGCGCGCCATGTTGGGACCGATAATGGTCTTCGATCATTTCCGGTGGGGAATTTTAATGTTCGGATTGTTTGCTTTATCTGGTTTTGTAATACCCCTGGCAAAAATCCAGAATCCCCTGCCGAACCTGTTTGGTTTTCTTTTCTTTGGTTTGATATCCCTGGTGGCATCCAGGATTTCGATCTTGACCAAGCTGCGGGGGGGAACGCAAAACCCCTTTGATGGGCGCTGGGCTCTGGTAACAGGGTTAAGTGCATTTGGCTTTATATTACTGGCTTATACCATTGCCCTGCTCGCCACGGGGCAGGCGGAATTGTTTTGGGTGATGTTCACAGGCGTTTTATTTATCGTTGGAGCGGTGATTGCTGCGCCGATCCTGCTCATCTTCTATTGGTTAACTCCAGCTCTGGAGCAGGCGCGTTTGGTTTGGCCCACGCCAAATGCTACCCAAGAGTCTGGCTTTGAGGATTTCACTGCATACCCACCCCTGGAAGATTACAGCAACCTGATCACCGGCGACCCGGCTTTTGTATTACCCCCCGTAATGCGCCCGTTGCTTATCGTCGCCGGGCTGCTGGTTGTCCTGGGTTTACTGGTCTGGTCTTTTCGCTGGTATAGCCGGCGCGATCTTGATCAGAACTTGCCGGTCGAACATGAAGACTTGCTGCCAGCTTCCGATCTGCCAAACCAGCTAAAACACAACCTTCAACAGCGCATCGTTTCGATCAAAAATCTATTCACAAAGCGCAGATTATTGACAGCTTCGGATCGGTTGAAAGCTGCTTCAAGAATCCGGGCAATTTATGCGGAGTTGCTGAAATTAGCCGAGGAGGCCGGTTACCCCCGGGCGGCCAGCTTAACGCCATTAGAATATCAGACTGTTTTGGAAAAAGCTTTCTGGCGTTGTCCGATCGAGGTTCAGAAAATCACCTCAGGGTATAACCGTGTGCGATATGGACAATTGCCAGAAACGGAAGAAGAACTTTCCGCCTATGAATCTGACTGGTTATCCATTCAGCAACATCACCGGATAGAAAGAGGCAAGAACCGGTTATATCCGGGTAGGAGTCAGTCAGACTGATTCTAATTGGAAGGAAATTAGGTTTGGATGGTTTCTTATCCCGCAGGGGAAATCAAGAACATTCCGGAAACTCACTATTGGCGTGAGCTGGCTTACCAGACGCAAATTCTGATGGAATTGGCCTGGATGGTTCCCTGGTATCGATCCCTGGCGCGCTTTACCCAGGCAATGGAACCCTGGCGGGTATTCCTGGTGTTTTTTGGCATCCTTCAGCTGACCTTCTGGACAAATCGTTTACTCAATGTGCTGGCAATCAAAATGCGCATCCGCCGGTTGATCGTGGGGGGATTAATGATCATATTATTGGTTACTGGCTCAAAATTGCTGCTTTATCCCGGCGTTTCCATATCGATATTTGAGCTCATTAGCCGTACCATCGCATCATTTTCCAGTATGCTGGTCTTAATTCCAGATGAATTTATTCTCTTGCTGGCGGTCCTCGGTCTCAGCTTTCGGGGAATTGCCATCGCCGGTCAACAGGTGAGCCATTCGGAGATGATCCAGCGCTTTCAAACGGGAATTGCCATCTTGATCCTGTTTGTTTTACTTAATACACTGGTCACTGGAGAAATACCGGGTAATTTTCTTTTCTTGTTTTTATTTGCTGGATTGTTTGCTATCACCAGTGCCCGGATGGCGACAGTCGAAAGATTACGTGGCAGTCGGCGATTACCCTTTAATCGCTCCTGGCTCCTGGGTGTATTGATCGCCATCGCCGGAGTGGTGGGAGTTGCTTATCTTGCTGTATTCTTCAGTGAAGTTCCTGTGTTCGATGCCCTATTGCAGATTCTGGTGCTGGTTGGCGGAGCGCTGCTCGGGGTAATCCTGATCCTTTTAACCCCTCTCACTTTGTTATTGATATCCGGGTTATTGTGGTTAATGCGGGGGTTGAGCGACAGCAACATATTGCCCGAATTCGTCACCAACCTGGAAACTGCAGTGACCAATCTGGCGATACTGGCTTCACAGATGTTTGATCTTGCTCAGCGATACCTGCCGGATCTTTCCTGGAGCAAACCGGTCCTGTTGTGGAGTATCGTCATTGGTCTGCTGCTGGTAGGGATAATGTTTATTCTGGTTCGGTGGGTAATGCGTAATTATGAAAAATTACAAATGGATGAAACCGAGACGATTATTTTCAATGGTGGTCTACTCGCTTTGTTAAAATATTTAACCCTGAAAAACCTTAATAAACTAGGGGTTCTGTTTTCCGATCGATGGCATAATTTACACAGTGAGCGTTTCGTCGCCGCAGCCAGAATCCGCCAGATCTACCGGGAATTACTCGACCTGGCGGAACAATTGGGTGCCCGCAGGGATACAGCCGATACCC
The DNA here is from genome assembly GCA_020061145.1 of Anaerolineales bacterium. GTDB lineage: Bacteria > Chloroflexota > Anaerolineae > Anaerolineales > DRKV01 > JAGUYX01. Next base: position 7,048 of record JAGUYX010000300.1, read on the forward strand.
CCTTGGATTTTCTGCCAAAGATTTGCGCGATTTTGCCGGAATACCAACCAGCTTTGACGAAAATCACTCAGGCATATATGCGTATCCGCTATGGAGAATATCCCGAAGATCTGGCTGAACTCGCTGAGCTGGAACGAGGGTGGAGCGAGATACAGCCCGTGATGCAGCGAAAAATCGCGGCAAAAAATCCGAAAGGTTCTTGAGCCAGCCCCTTATGCAAATTCTGTGATGATGCGAGCGATGTGGCGTGCGCCTTTGAGATAAAGATCAAGGCGGATATTCTCATTAGGCGCGTGCGCCTGTGAGCCTTCATACCCAATCCCGGCGGAAGCGACCGGCAATCCCAGTTCGTGGATAAATGGATAGTTCGGTCCGGAGCCGCCGGTCAACGGTACAATTTGCATCGGTGTGCCATACACATCTGTGGCAGTGTTAACCACAAGCTGGACAAAAGGATCGTCCGGGTCGGTACGCGCGGGAGGCTCGCCTCCCAGGTAATGGATCTCGATATCCGAAAACCCATGCTCATCCAGATGTTTGCGTAAGGAGGCGAGTACTTTTTCCGGCATCTGTCCCGGCGCTAATCTGAAATCGACCTTGGCGCTGGCGTAAGCCGGCAGGACGGTTTTTGTTCCAGGACCCTGGTATCCCGTGGTAATCCCGCAAATCGTACAGGTCGGTTCGAAAACTTCCGCCATCCGCAGTTCAACACCTCCGGTCATGCCTTTAAGGAACTCCCGCACCCCATAACGCTGTTTGTATTCTTCCGCAATTTCCGGCAACGCTTCTATTAACTGGCGATCTCGTTCCGATGGGGGGATAACGTCATCATAATAGCCATCAATGCGAATGCGTTCATCGGGTCCTTTTAGCGAATTTAACGCCCAGACCAACCGCCAGGCTGCGTTGGGGAAAATGGAGCCGCCTACGCCTGAATGGACATCGATATCCGCGGTACGGCAGGATAATTCCACGTAGCAGATGCCGCGCAGACCGAGAAATTGGAGGGGAACTTCGCGAAAATCGACTCTCCCAAATTCCCAGACACAGGCATCTGCAGCGAGTTTCTCTTTGTGCTGGCTGATAAATTCAGGCAGGTGAACGGATCCGATTTCCTCTTCCCCTTCGATCACAAATTTGATATTGCAGGGTAGTTCCCCGTGGTTCGTCTCCAGGAGCGCGTCGATGGCAAATAACCGGCTGACGATATGCCCTTTGTCGTCGCTGACTCCCCGGGCAAACAATTTACCATCACGCAGCGTTGGCTCAAACGGCGGGGATTCCCATAAATCTAATGGCTCGGCGGGTTGGACATCATAATGATTGTAAAATAGCAGGGTGCGGTCAGACTGGCCTTTGCGGAAGCCAACCACGACCGGAGCGCCTGCGGTTGGCAGGACTTCCACCGCAAAGCCGCGATTGGATAACATTTCAGCGACCAACGAAGCGCATTCCTGCATCCCATGATTCTGTGCGGCGATCGACGGTTGAGCGCACAGCCTCGAAAGTTCCTGGATACTCTTTTCGAGGTGGTTGGTCAAATAGGAATCGATTTTTTGATAATCTGCCATTTTTTACTCCTCATAGGTTGAACAAATCCAGTGAAACAAAACCGGCGTACGCAAAGAACAACATTTTGACAGTTTTTCCCAGCCCGCACCAGATTAAGAATTCCCATACCGGCATTTTTAAGGTGCCAGCCGCGATACCGGCGATATCAAAGAAGGGATTGGGTAAGGCTGCAAGAACAAAAATCACCAGAAAAGCTAATTTTTTATTATTCTCCATCCAGGATCGGATGCTTTGATAAGCCTGGGTTTCCTGGACAACTGCCTGACCACTGAAACCGGCGATGTACCCGGATAATTCACCCAGGGCTGAGCCAAGGCCGGCTGAGATGGCAACGAGTATCGGGTTAAAGACACCTCCCATCGCAAAGACAATCGCAATTCCGGGGGCGGGAAGAATAATAGTGGCATTAGCCAGGATCGATAACAGGAATATTCCCGCATATCCATACCTTGCCAGCGCTTCTGCCTGATCCCGCAGGAGATATATCACCACGCTGATAGCAATCACCGCCAGAAAAGCAATTACACGAAGGAGGGTAATCCGGCGGTTATTTGTCATGCCGTGGTGGGATCTTGACCTGTCAGCGGATGGTAATCCTATTAATTTTTATACCGGGTTGCCTGGGATCGCCTGGATCCCGGGGGGGAATGGACAATAATACTTCCATGCCCTGGATTACCTGACCGAATACCGTATGCCGGTTGTCCAACCAGGGAGTTGGTACGTGGGTGAGGAAAAATTGTGAACCATTTGTGTTAGGTCCAGCGTTTGCCATTGACAGGATTCCCGGTTTCGAATGGCGTAAATCGGGATGGAATTCATCAGCAAATTGATAACCCGGTCCACCACGCCCGGTTGCAGTAGGGTCGCCACCCTGAGCCATAAAGTCTTTGATCACCCGGTGGAAAATCGTATCGTTGTAAAAGCCATTTTTTGCCAGGAAAACAAAATTATTGACGGTAAGGGGGGTTTTATCGGCGAATAACTCAACTACAATATCCCCGATATCGGTTTCGATTAACGCCTGATAAGATTTGTCCGGTTCCAGTTGCATAGGAGGCGGGGATGACCATTGTTTGGAAGCCATATTATTCCTCTCTTTCGGGTATTTTTTCTGCACGGGTATGCAATAAGGATTGAATGCGGGCAACGATCATGTCCATGGCGACAATATTGTGTCCACCTTCCGGTACGATGATATCTGCATACCTGCGGGAAGGTTCAACAAATTTCAAGTGCATAGGGCGTACCGTTGCGAGGTATTGTTCCACGACGGTTTCGATCGTCCGGCCGCGTTGGTAGATGTCGCGTTGCAAACGGCGGATAAACCGGATATCCGCATCCGTATCCACAAAAATTTTTACATCAAAATACTTCAATAACTCCGGGTCGGCGAAGATCAATATCCCTTCTACCAGGATTACAGGTTGCGGATCGATTCGAATAGTCTGGTCCGTGCGTTGATCGTGTTTGAAGTCATAAACCGGGATATCAACGGGCTGAAGATCTCGTAGTTGTTGGAGATGCGTGATCATCAGCTCAGTATCCAGAGAATCCGGGTGATCGAAATTAATTTCCGCCCGCTGGTTAGGGGGTAAATCTCGCAGGTCTTTATAATATGCATCGTGTGGCAAATATGCGATGTGGTCTGCACCCACGCGGGAGAGGATCACATTGGCGACGGTCGTTTTTCCAGATCCCGAGCCGCCGGCAATTCCAATAACCAGAGGGGTTGCATGATTTTCCATAAGGGAATTATACTGGTCAATGATAGGAAAATTAAAAAACCAGGGAGAATATCCTGGTTTTCGGGAAGCCACCAGAGGGATTCGAACCCTCGACCTAACGATTACGAATCGTTTGCTCTACCAACTGAGCTATGGTGGCGCAGGCAGCATTATACCAGTGGAGACGAAATCCACGCAAGAAATGAGGTGTGCGTGACAGGCGAAGTCTCGGGCGACATTCAAGAAACCCTATTGCGCATAGCTATGATCTCCTACCATACCTGCCCATTGGCTACTTTGGGCGGCAAGGATACCGGTGGGATGAATGTCTATGTTCGTGATCTCACCCGCTACCTGGGGAGATTGGGTGTTCATGTAGATGTGTTCACCCGTTCGCAGGATGAACATGTTCCTCATGTTTTGCATAACCTCGGATATGGTAACCGCGTTGTTCACGTCCCCGCAGGACCTGAACATCCTGTACCAAAGCATGAATTACCCAATTATCTGCCAGAATTTGTTGATGGGGTACGCAATTTCACGCAGGCACGAAACCTGAAGTACGATCTGATCCACAGCCATTATTGGCTGTCCGGTTTGGCGGCGTTGGATCTGCAAGAGGATTGGTATATCCCGGTTATTCACATGTTCCATACCCTGGGGGCGATGAAAAATCGAGTTGCGCAAAATTCTGAGCAAAAGGAAGGAGAATATCGTATTCTCGGAGAAAAGAAGGTGCTTGAATCTGCCGATCTAATCGTGGCGGCTACTCCGGCTGAGGTAGCCCAATTACAATGGCTGTATCAGGCAGATATTTCCAAAGTAGAAATCATCCCACCGGGAGTCGACACCAGTCGCTTTTACCCGATTCATAAGGAAGAAGCCAAGGAATTTATCGGAATAACTCCATGTGACCGGATGTTGCTCTTTGTCGGCAGGATCGAACCCCTGAAAGGTCTGGATGTGCTTCTGCAGGCAATCAATATATTACGCCAGGATGAGCGTTTCAAGAACATTACCTTTTGCCTGGCAGTAATCGGCGGAGATCCGGATGCCAGCCCGGATACGATCACGGATGAGATGAGACGCGTGCAGGAGATGCGCGACCAGCTTGGTTTGGAGGATTTCGTAGTATTTCTGGGCAAAAAGAGCCAGGATACGTTACCTTATTATTATTCTGCGGCGGAGGTTGTGATTGTCCCATCCCATTATGAGTCGTTTGGTATGGTTGCACTGGAGGCAATGGCCTGTGGCACCCCGGTGGTTGCCTCTCAGGTGGGGGGATTGGCTTACCTGGTTAAAGATGGGGTGACAGGATTTCATGTCCCGGTAGGCGATCCTGAAGCATTGGGCGATCGTATCGCCGCTCTTTTGAGCGATCCGGAATTGCGACAGCGAATGGGACGGCAGGCAGCGGAGTTTTCCTACAATTATCGCTGGGAAAACATTGCCAGGCGTGTACATCATTTTTATGTTTCTGCTCTCGAAGAAAAATCATTATTACCTGCGGATTAATTATTTCGTTTAATCGAGTCATTCATGGATCTGGTTTACTCAAAAATCCTTGTGCCATACCGCCGGAAAGACATTCTCCGCCGGCAACGCCTGGTGGATAAATTACACCAAAATATAGACCGTAAACTGATCTTTATTTCTGCACCGCTGGGTTTTGGAAAAACCACCCTGTTAATTGATTTTGCCAACGATATTGATGCGCATGTATGCTGGTATAAGATCGAACGCGACGATATCGATCTTTTGCCATTCACCACTTATCTGGTTGCATCCATCCAACAACAATTCCCGGAATTTGGACGAGAATTATTCGATTCCCTGCAAAATGGAGAAGTCCGGCAGGACCCGGTAGGCCTGGGTATTGAAATTTCAAACGAGATGGTGCGTCATGTCACTGATTTCTGCGTTTTATGCCTCGATGATTTCCATCTGGTTGGTGAACAACAACCCATTGTGGACCTGTTCGAGACTCTGTTTACGTATTTGCCAGATCAAGTGCGATTGGTTATCGCCAGCAGAAGTGTATTTGGCGTTCCGACCACTCACTTGCTTAGCAGCAACGACCTGGCTACCTTAGGTGCGATCGACCTTCGCTTCCTCCCCGAGGAATTGAAGCAATTGACCCAGATCCAGCCCATAACGCAGGTATCCGCTTATGAGTTGGATGAACTGGCATCTCGGTCAGACGGGTGGATCCTTTCATTTCTCTTATCGCTGCGAGCGCTGGAGCAAGGGGGACAACCTGGCGGCTTGCTTCCACCTGAGGAGTTGGTGGATTATCTGGTCAATGAGGTGGTAGATTTATTGCCTTCACACTTGCGGGATTTCTTGTTGCGTACTTCGATACTGGATGATCTTAATCCAGCGTTGTGTAATGAAATCCTGGGGATCGATAATAGCCTGAATATCATCACAGAGCTGGAAAATCGAAATCTTTTTCTTAATCGGGTAATTAGCGATCAAACCTCGCCGGTATTTCGTTATCACCAACTCTTCAAAGAAATACTTGCTGCGCAGTTCGCTTCCAGGGAGCCAGAGATTTTTACGGCGCAGCATAACAGGGCTGCTGAATGGTATATCCAGCAAGATGAATGGGAAAAAGCGATATATCATAAAATCGAAGCCGGTGAGCACCAGCAGGCCGCACACTGGATGAACCAGTTTGTAAGCGAAATGTTTATTCGCGGGCGCACAACGGTAATCGAGGATTGGATTTCCCAAATCGAATCCCCGATCGATCTCCGGAGAGACGCACCGGTATTATGTTTGTATTGGGCGAAAGTTTTATATGAGCGGGCAAAATATGACCTGGGCGATCAATATATTGAGCTGGCGGTAACAGTTTTCCGTCAGAAGAAAGATATCAAATACCTGGTAAATGCGTATGTAACCCAGGGAATGGGTAAGGTATATCGCGGAAATCCCCAGGAGGGTTTCAAATTAGCCCAGGAAGCTTTGGATCTGGCAAGCGGCGAAGACCAGATTGAGTATTATATTTGCCAGGCATGGAGACTTGCCGGGCTTGCTTTACGTCATCTGGGGCAGAAATCCGAGAGTGTACGCTATTTGAAAGCTGCGGTGGAGGGGTTGAAGACACTGGTGGGTAACCAGGCATTCCATCAGGGATGGGTCATCCATGATCTGGCTGAATCGCTAAATGATCTGGGGATTGCCTGCTTTGACAACGGAGATGTTCTCGAAGCCCAACGGCAGCTTGAAGATTTAATTGAAGTCAGACGCCAGCAAAAAAGTAACCTGGGTGGGTTAACTCTGGCATTAAACAATGTCGGCTACATGTATTATTTATTGGGGCGGTTTGAAGAAGCCTGGGAGAAGTACGAAGAGGCCTACCAGATTGGAAAAACGATCAAAAATCATCGCGGCCTGGTGCATCTGCTCAATTCGCGCGGGGACTTATTACGAGATCTCAGCGAGTGGCAGGCAGCCAGGCAGGCTTACCTGGAGGCCAAAGATCGGGCGTCAGGTTCGGACCTGACAGCACTGATCACGACCCATCTGGGGTTGGCTGAGCTTGAACGCCGTACAGGGAACCTGCAGGAGGCGTTGTACTGGCTGCGGGAGGCGGCGCGCCTGGGAAATCAAACTGCCGGATCGCCTGATTATCTGGTAGGTCTGGGTCAGATTTACCTGGATATGGGGCAGGTGAAGCTGGCAGTTGAGGCGTTGAGCCAGGCAATTACCATCATGGACAAACGGGGGAATCCTTCGCAAACCCGCGCACTGGCACACTATTTATTGACGATAACCTCAGCCAATCCAGAGAATGGGACTGACCACCGGGAACATTTGCGTATCGCCCTTGAGCTTGCGGCGCGCCTGGGCTATGACCAGTTCCTGGTGATACCCACCAGAGAAAAACTCGATCAGCTCGAAAAGTTTGCCCAGGAGATAAATCATCCCCAATTAAACCGACTGATCAGGCGGGCGAAAGAATTCCCTGCATTCGAAAAATTGCAGAAACCAGCTTTACCGGTGGTAAAACAAGAGATCCTCAAGCTCGAGGTAAGGGGTTTTGGGCATGGCCTCGTTTATCGAAATGGTGAGCTGATAACACCATCCGATTGGCGTTCAATCAATGCACGCAGTCTCTTTTTCTATCTCCTTGAATCAGGGAAATTCGAGAAGGAAAAGATTTCACTGGAGTTTTGGCCTGATTTTTCAACAGCCAGATCAACCAGCAATTTCCAAACGACCTTATGGCGCATGCGCCGGGCTCTGGGCAGTAAGGAGGTGATCCTCTACGAGGATGAAGTATATCGCTTGAATTCCTCAGTCGCGTTGACGTATGACGTATATGATTTTCGTGCTTACCTGGAAAAAACCAGGCAAGCTTCAACGCGCCCTCATTTACGGAAGCAATTGCTAAAAAAAGCGATTACCCTATACCAGAGAGAATTTTTACTTGATCTTGAAGGTCAGTGGGTTGAAGATCGCCGACGAGAACTGGAACAGATTTATTTACAAGCCCTGGAGGATCTGGGAGATTTATTGGCAGAAGAAGGCGATGCGATTTCTGCTATCCAATGGCTCGAGAAATCCGTCGATGTTGATCCATATCGCGATCGAGTTCGCTTGAAAATTCTGCAAAACCTGGTGAATTCTGGTAATTCCGCTGCCGCAAAACGATATTTCGCTGAATATCAGGAATTTCTTTGGAATGAGTTACGCACAAAACCCCATCCAGACCTGATTGATTTTATCGATAAAATTGACTGATTTGAATTTCGGTTAGTTTCAATTATTCAGTTTAACCTGCTTACTCCCTCTTACCTGACCCATAAAATTAAAATATCAAACCTAATTCCCCGGGTGTGAGGCAAAGCTCTTCCGGGTGCGTTGAGGGGCGAGTTTTACGATTCCCAGGCGCATTCTCATTTTCATGTTTATAGCTGTGTTTATAGGGCCTCCCATAAAGTGACAGTATCACCTGTTTCTTTATTGGGAGGTAGTGATGATTACCAATTTATCGGTCAAGTTTGCTCGTTTCGATCCGGTTAAAACAGTTCGCATTCTACGGATTATTTTCTTCACCGCTATCCTGCTGCTTGCGTCGTCACCCACTGAAGTCTTGTTTTCCGGGTTTGGAGATGGGGGCGTCGGCGCTGGAAGCATAACCCCAGGATAAACCGGGGGAGCGCAGGCAAAGTTAATGAGTGCGTTACAACTAAACGCTATCGTCATGAAAGCGCTGGTCGACCCCGATTTCCGGGAAAACTTGCTCAATGGGCAACGACGAACATGCCTGGCACAGTTTGATCTTGACGAGCCGGATTTACAGGCATTACTTGAAATTCGTGCGGGAAATTTGGAGCAGTTTGTTGACGCGGTGAGTGATTTGGTCATGGCTGAAAAACCATAATTTTCGCAGATCGAGCGCTGACTTGCGAACGCAATAATACTTGCCATCCGCGATTGATGTGAGGGAACAGGGGTAGCCCTCACATCATTTTTTTAACCCAGCTTTACCTTTATGCCCGGTTACGATAGAAAAAACTGGATGTCAAATGGCTCCAGGACAAGATCTGCTAAAGCCGCTTGGTTTTCGGTTAATAAGTTGGTTAACTGATAGGACAGGCTATACAGGCGAATGGTATTTGCAGGCACCGTTTGGGGTTCTTCAGAAAAGTTGGCAAAAACCAGGCAGCGTTCACCTGCATATTCGCGGACGTATCCCAAAATGTGGTCGTTGCCGGTATCCATCACTTGCATGGCGCCATTCGAAAAAACTACATGTTTTTTTCTCAGGTTTATCAATTGTTTTAGCCGCTGAAAGAGAGTAAATTCCAGGGTATCCTGTTGTCTCCGGCGTTCCATCTGCTTCCAGTCGATCTTTGGTCGATGTACCCAGCGACTGTCTCGGGCTTTAACGGGGTTTTTACGATAGCTGTAATCATTTAAGATTCCAATTTCATCCCCCAGATAGAACAATGGAATGCCTCCAATGGTGAGGATTATCGCGTGAATCAAGACGATTCGGCGTAGGGCTAGCTCAATTTCTGTCGCAGTTTCTTCTTTGATGGCTTTTTCTAGTCCAGCCAGGGAAGCGCAGGTGCCTGAGATACGCATGTCCCCGGTCTTCTGGTTTTCCTGGAAGGGGAGACCGCGCGCAAAACTACCCGGAAAACGCCCGGTAAAAAAATCATTTAGGAATTTTCGATGGTGATAAGCATTGATCCCCAGGCGGAGGGCATCTTCATCAGCGAATGTCCAGCCGATATCGTCATGACAACGAATATAGTTCACCCAGGCTGTGCCTGCTGGAAGCTGAAACCTTTCCGCCAGCCCAAGTTTTAACAGGCGAGTGTCTCGCGTGGCGAGTGTATTCCAGAGCATAGCCATCAATAAGGGATTGTACGACAACGGGCATTCCAAGGGATGGATGTATTTGACCACCTCGTCGGGATGGACAATGGCTTCGGATTTAAATAACAACCCGGGTGCGGCAATGCGAGTAACGGCATTAAACGCCTGAATCAACATATGCGCTTCGGGTAAATTTTCACAACTTGTACCCAACTGTTTCCAGATGAAAGCTACCGCATCCAGCCGTAAAACTTCCACGCCAATGTTGGCAAGGAACAGTATTTCATCCGCCATCTGGTTAAACACCGCTGGATTGGAATAATTAAGGTCCCATTGATAACTGTGAAAGGTGGTCCAGACCCACTTTCCCATGCCTTCATCGAAGGTAAATGACCCTGGTCTTTGTTCCGGGAAAATCTCCCGCAACGTGAGCTGATATTGCCGCAGTTGGGTTTCATCTTCAAAGAAATAGTAAAAATCGGAAAAAAAAGGATCTCCTGCCCGGGCGCGAAGAGCCCAATCATGATCGTTAGCAGTGTGATTAAACACCATATCCAGCACCAGGCTGATGCCCTCTCGGCGTAAATGTTGTGCAAGCAGACATAATTCGTCCATGGTACCCAGGGCGGGATTGACTTCCCGGTACGAGCTGACCGCGTATCCCCCATCATTCTCACCCGGCGGAGTTTTAAATAAGGGCATCAAATGCAGGTAGGTCAACCCTAATTCTTTGAAGTAAGGAATTTTGGATTGTAAACCTTGCAGGTTTTGAGCGTATAAATCGACGTAACAAACGCCTCCCAGCATTTCCTGGGATTGAAACCAATCCGGTTGCGCCTCTCGCTGGCGATCGAGTAATTTTAACTCTGGATCGCGTTTTATCCATGCGTCAACCAGATGATTCAGCAGGTCTTCCAGGTAAAAGAAAAAGTCATAATGCGAGCCGTATAAATGATGCAATAACCCGAATAACCGCTCAAAGTTTGTCTCCAGGCGTTGTGTAAACGCTTCCCAATCTTCAGGATGCTGGTTAACAAAAC
>JAGUYX010000321.1 GCA_020061145.1 Anaerolineales bacterium
AAGGTAAGGGCAGACATTTCGAGCCCAATATCCACAGGTAACCCCTCCCGGGCAGGTTTCCCCCAACGATCTAGCATATTTTCGGTTTCTTCCGCCATCAATCCGGTGAGCTCTGCAAGGCGGGAGCGATGAAAGGCGGGCTGCATCAATCGTCTTTGCCGTAACCATTCATCCCCTTCCGCTACGAGCAAGGCATCCGCAATAATAATCTTAAATAAATGATTGATGTACGTATCCTTGCTATACCCGGAGTAATTATCCATCAGGACATGTTTTATCTCTTCCGGACCGCTGACCAACACGGCGGGATCTGGCGCAGGGCGGTAACTGACCACCTTACCATGTTGCTGGTTGATTGCCCGGAAATACTCGTGTGGAGTGCGTAACAAAGGACGAAATCTTCTGTCGGGAGATGGCGGAATGTTATCGCGTTGCGTTTTACCGCCTGGTTGGTTTGAGGACATATCTCGATCCTTGTACAGAGTGGGTAAATTTGACCAAGTATATCAAGGAATATGGCGTTTCCACACCTGGAATGTAGTTGGGTATTGATTCTTCGCGTCTGCAGATTGCTGTTCTTCGTGAATCAATTGCCAATCCCGGACTTCAAAAGCGGGGAAAAAGGCATCTGCATTCTGAATGTGGGTATGGACGCGAGTTAGATAGATCCGATTTGCCAGCGAAAGAACTCTGTTGAATAATTGAGCGCCACCAATGACAAAAACTTCCTTTTCTTCCTGTGCTCGAGATACCTCGAGCGCCTCTTCCAAGGTGTGTACAACCTGCACGCCTTCTGCATGGTAATCTGCCTGCCGCGTAACCACCACAATGATTCTACCTGGCAGAACTTTACCGATGGATTGCCAGGTTTTACGTCCCATAATTACAACGTGCCCAAGAGTGAGATGCTTGAAACGCTTTAAATCCGCAGACTGGCGCCAGGGTAATCCCCCATCTTTTCCGATTGCCCCATTTTCATCCATGGCGACGATCAGCGAAATGCGCATTTTCGCTACTCAGACAGCTATTTCAGCTTTGATATGCGGGTGAGCCTGGTAATTTTCCAGGATGAAATCCTCATAACGGAAGTCAAAAATAGAATGAACCTCTGGATTCAGCTTCATGGTTGGCAGGGGGTAGGGTTTCCTGGCGAGCTGGGTATGAGCTGCCTCGATATGGTTTAAATACAGATGGGCATCTCCTAATGTATGGATAAATTCCCCCGGTTTTAAACCTGTAACCTGCGCCACCATCATGGTCAGAAGTGAATAAGAGGCGATATTAAACGGCACACCCAAAAATATATCCCCTGATCGTTGGTACATATGGCAGGAAAGCCTGCCGTTTGCCACGTAAAACTGAAAAATCATATGACATGGCGGTAATGCCATCTGATCCAGCTCACCGACATTCCAGGCATTAACAATCAGCCGCCGAGAATCAGGTTGCGTTTTTATTTGTTCAATCACCCGGCTGATCTGGTCGATGAATCTTCCATCCGGCGTTTGCCAGGAGCGCCACTGAACACCGTAAACCCTGCCCAGATCTCCATTTTCATCCGCCCACGGATTCCAGATACGCACCCCATGTTCCTGCAAATAATCTATATTACCTTCGCCCCTCAAGAACCATAACAACTCGTAAATAATGGATTTCAAATGTAGTTGTTTGGTGGTTAGCAGGGGGAACCCGGATCTAAGATCAAAACGCATCTGATGACCAAAGACAGAAATCGTACCGGTGCCAGTACGATCTCCTTTTGTCACGCCATTTTCGAGGACATGTTGGAGCAAATCCAGATATTGTTTCATAATTCGAAAACCCTCCGGGTGCGAGAAATATCCTTTTGGATTTGGTTGACCAGCGCCTGCACCGACGAGAATTTTTGCTCACCCCGCAAGCGTTCCATGAATTCCAGGCGGATGGTTTTACCATATAGATCCTGGCTGGTATCCAACAGGTGGGTTTCTACATGAGCATATCCACCTGCGCCGTCAAAGGTTGGTCTGACGCCGATATTGGTCGCGGCTGCATACATTTTACCTTCTACCCATGCCCGGCAGGCATACACGCCATTTGCAGGAATGACCTGTTCTTGCCAGATTTCCAGATTTGCTGTAGGAATACCGATTGTTTTTCCACGACCATCGCCGGGGATAACCTTACCTGCCAATGAATAATGTCTGCCTAACAGCCGGTTTGCCGTTTCGAGGTCGCCGGCTTGCAGCAGCACACGAATCTGGCTCGAGGACACGGTATTCCCCTGAACGGTTACCCGATCTAGTATCTGCAAGCGAAAGCCCATTTCGTTGGCATAACGCTGCAAGGTATTCACATCCGTATCCCGGTCTTTACCGAAGGCAAAATCATACCCAACCCACAGCGTGTCGATAGCCAGGTGCTCATATATCATTTTCAGAAAATTCTTACCTGGCAAATTTGCAGTCTCTCGATCGAATGGATAGGTGATCACTACATCTACACCCAGCTCACCGAAGAGATTTGCTTTTTCGTCCGGCGTAGTTAAAAATTTCAGGGGAAGCTCGGGACGCAGCACCCGTAGTGGATGAGGGTGAAATGTCATTACGACTGCAGGTAACCCTTTGGCATGGGCACCCGCAACCAAGGGTTTAATGATTGCCCGGTGACCCAGATGGATACCGTCAAACGCACCTATAGTCAGCCAGGCAGCCTGGATATGGACTGGCTCCAACGATCGGAAATGCTCCATGGTCGAGTAAACACATCACCATTAAGTCTGAAAAAACACCTTGCGGGGTTGCCATTCATTGGATTCGGGATCGTATTCCATCAAAGCTACCAGGTCACCCTGCATGCTCACTCCACGCGCCCAGCCTTTGGCGCCTTCTTCAGCCGCGACCCGGTGACCGTGGCGCACCAGCTCTACCTGATCCGGGTCTAATTCGATCATCGGCCAATCTGCCAGAGCGTCTGCCGCCGGTATCAAATACCGGTACCATTCACCAGAAGTAAAGGCTTCTCGCAAACGACGCAGAGGCACAGAATCACGTAAAGTGAACCGGCCACTTTTAGTCCGGCGCAGACCAACCAGATGCGCGCCGCATCCCAATTTTTGGCCTAAATCGTGCGCCAGTGAGCGCACATAAGTTCCCGAGGAGCAAAACACATCCACAACCGCTTCCGGAGGGGCCCATTCCAGGAGTTCAAGGCTGTAGACATTAATTTGTCTGGGTTCCAGGTCCACCTTTTCCCCCTTGCGGCTCATTTCGTACGCTTTACGGCCTTTGACCTTAACTGCCGAATAAGGTGGGGGTACCTGTTCGATTTCACCAATAAACGACTGCAATGCATCCTCAAATTCCGCCTCAGTCACATCCACTTTTACGCTGGTCTGGATAATCGGGCCTTCCGCATCGTATGTTTCCGTCGTAGCGCCCAGGCGGATAGTCGCCTGGTAGCGTTTATCTGAAGCAGAAATATATTCGCTAAGGCGTACCGCGGGTCCAATTAAGACCACCAGTACACCGGATGCGCGCGGATCGAGTGTACCGGTATGACCGGCCCGGCGGATGCCAGTCCCTTTGCGAACGATTTGGACGACATCATGCGATGTCATTCCGACTGGCTTATCGATTACCAGTACACCAGATACGACATTCTTTGTGAGTTCATCTTGAGTCGTATGATTCCCATTCATAAGATTTTCCGAAATCCGTCCTTTTCCTTGGCCACGGGAGCTGCTTTATCAGGCAGTTGCCTTCAGCTGTGCCAGATGTTGGCGTGTGGCACGGATTACCTGCTCTGTTACCGCATTTAAAGAACCACTTACCAAAGCTCCAGCTGCGTTTTTATGACCTCCACCCCCAAATTGAAAAGCTAATTCAGATATATCATATCCCAGTTTTGAACGCCAGCTTATTTTAACATGACCATCGGGCTGTTCGAGGAAAATTAATCCAACTTCACTTCCGTCTATCGAGGTGAGCAGGTTGACCAGATCTGCATCGTCCAACCCGTTATACCCCACAGAGCGCCTTTCTTCTAAACTGATCGAGGTCCAGATCAGGCCATTGGATCGGCGTAAATTGCTTAATCCAATTCCCCATAGTCGGCTGGCCTCGTAGGTTCGTCTGTTCAGCGCCTGGTGAAATATAACCGGTAAATCTGCCCCGGCTTCCATCAACCAGGCTGCCAGCCGTAATACCCCGGGGGTCATATTTTCCGTGCGGAAACCCAGCGTGTCTGTGACAAGACCCGTGAGCAGCGCGCTGGCGATATCCTCAGTTATGGTTAACCCCAGCTCCTGGATCAAGTATACCAATAAGGTCGTTGTAGAGACTGCCTGCTCGTCAATCAGGTTCAGTGAAGCAAACCTTAAATTGGTGGGATGGTGATCGATATTCAGATCCGGTTTTTTCCCGGGAGGGAGGATTTCACCGATCCTCTCTAAGTCGGATGAATCAACCACGATCACGTAATCAAAGGGTTTCGCGATCGTCTTGCTAATCTTTTCAGTGCCTGGCAAAAAGCGCGTACTCGCTGGAACCCCATCCACCAGGACCATCTGTACTGTTTTACCAGCTTTCTCCAGCGCCAAACCCATCGCCAGGATGGATCCGACTGCATCGCCATCCGGGCGGACATGAGACATCACCACAATGCTTTGGGCATGTCGAATCTCGGCTTTGATCCGCGCGACGATATCTGGTGCAAATCCTGAGGACGGTAAATGATTATTATTCTTCATCTTTTGTTTGATCGTCTGCTTTGGAGGGGGTATCCTGTTCTTCCCGCAGACGGGCGAACAATTTTTCCATGTGATCAGCTTTTTCTGGTGTTGGGTCCCAGTGAAACCTGAGTTGGGGAAAAGTGCGTAGCTTCACTCGGGCAGCCAGCTGGCGTCTCAAGAAACCACGTGCATGGTTCAATCCAGCCAGAATTTCTTCTGATCGTATCGAGCCCTCTATCGCCGATACGTATACATCGGCGATAGTCAGTTCCCGATCTACGGTGATATCCGTAACGTTTACGCCATTAAGGCGGGGATCGCTGATCTCGAACAATAATATTTCCGAAAGATCCTGTCGGATACGGTCTGCGATTTTCTGCCCACGTAACTTTGAAACCATTATTCCTCCCGGTTACCTGAGGTTGGCCTCAAATGACGGGTTCCAGTACGAAGCATTCAATAATGTCGCCTTCTTCGAATTCGTCAAAATGCTTTAAGGAAATACCACATTCAAATCCTTGCCGGACTTCGCGTACGTCATCCTGGTGATGCTTAAGCGCCTGAAATTCACCCGTATGGATTTCTTTACCTTTACGCAACACCCTGACATGCGCGTTACGGCGTAATTCGCCGTCGGTAACCAGGCAGCCCGCCACTTTTCCAATTTTCGAGATGCGGAATATTGCGCGCACTTCAGCCTGACCGATCACTCTCTCACGCATTTCCGGTTCCAGCATCCCCTTCATCGCTTTTTCGATGTCTTCGGTCAGCCGGTAAATGATGTCATATTGGCGTATAGAAACGCCTTCACTTTCGGCCAGCCTGCGGGCAGCATTATCCGCAGTGGTATTAAAACCGATTACGATTGCATTAGAAGCCGCAGCCAACATTACATCGCTTTCTCCAATCGTGCCGGTTTCTGCCTGCAAAATCTCGATTTTAATATCCTTGGTACTCATCTCGTTCAGCGAATTGACGATAGGCTCAATTGAGCCCTGGACATCGGCTTTAATGATCAGACGTAATTCCTGCACTTCACCAGCTTGCACCTGGTTGAAGAGTTGTTCGAGGGTTAATGTGCTTTTTTGTTGGGCTTTCTTTTCCTGCGCTGCCTTCCGTTGAGTAATCACTACTCGGGCCTCACGCTCGCTGTCGAAAACTTCAAAGATATTCCCGGCAGGTGGAACTTCGTTCAGTCCCATGACCGATACCGGTGTGGCCGGTTCGGCCGTTTCTACCTTGCGGCCTCGATAATCGAACATCGCACGCAATCGCCCATACGCTTCGCCTGCGACCACTGTATCGCCGACTTTCAAGGTGCCGTTTTGCACCAGCAGGGTCGCGACAACACCCTTGGATTTGTCGCGTTCGGCTTCGATAACCGAACCGATGACCTTCCCGGTGGGGTTGGCCTGGATGTTCATTGAGTCGGCGACCAGCACAATCGCCTCCAGCAGATCATCCAACCCCTGCCGGAGTTTGGCAGAGATCGGCACTACCATGGTTTCGCCTCCCCATTCATCGGGCACCAGACCGACTTCTGCCAGTTGTTGTTTGACCAGTTGTTGATCAGCGTTGGGTCGGTCGATCTTGTTCAGCGCCACGATAATCGGTACCTTGGCGGCTTTGGCGTGCGCAATCGCTTCTCGGGTTTGGGGCATGACGCCATCATCAGCAGCTACTACAAGCACCACAATATCCGCGCCCTGGGCGCCACGTGCTCGCATGGCTGTAAAGGCGGCGTGACCCGGCGTGTCCAGAAAGGTTACCAGGCGATTGTTATGTTCCACCTGGTAAGCGCCGATAT
The DNA here is from genome assembly GCA_020061145.1 of Anaerolineales bacterium. Lineage (GTDB taxonomy): Bacteria > Chloroflexota > Anaerolineae > Anaerolineales > DRKV01 > JAGUYX01. The sequence continues at coordinate 6,519 of JAGUYX010000321.1, forward strand.
GTTGCGTGATACCGCCAGCCTCGCCTTCAGCAACGTTGGTATGGCGAATTGCATCTAGTAAAGTGGTTTTGCCATGATCTACATGACCCAGAATTGTCACCACCGGGGGGCGTTTGGTGAGATTTTCTGGGGGTTCATTTGCAATCACCCGTCGCCAGAGTGGCACTTCGCCCAGGTCTTCTTCCAGATCCGCTTCCTGGGCTTCTAAAACAGCTTCAAATCCCATTTCAGCGGCCACAATGGCTGCGGTATCGAAATCTATTTGCTGATTTATATTGGCCATCACACCATTGCTCATCAACGTTTTGATGATCTCAATGGGGCTGGCTTTTATCGTCTGGGCAAGTTCCCGGACAGTTATGCTGGCGGGTAGTTCAATTGTTTTTGAATGCCCGTTGTCGCTCATCTGGCACCTCCTGGTGTTTGGTATGTGTGCCCCATGAGCCGCCTTGTAACCTTTTTGACCACTGTTTCTGCCGGTGAGTTGCCCTGGACTGGTGATTTACATCGTCTGGCTCCCTACACCTATTTCTGCGGGGGATCTGGAAGATTCTTCGGGGAAAGATGCGGCATATTCCGCCAATCGCACCAAATCTTCCGGGGTCAAATCAGTTTTTAATGCGCGTTCCAGTGCACCTTTCATCCCGCGCTCCCAACAGGAGCGTTGTTTGTGCAGATACGCGCCGCGGCCAGGCATTTTGCCGGTTGAGTCAATCACTATTCCCTCAGGACGACGAACAATACGAATGAGTTCCCGTTTACTGAGTGACTCCCGGCAACCAACGCAAGTGCGTTGGGGCACGTGTTTTTGTCTGGTTCGTTTCTTTGCAGACACCTTTTCAATTCTCGATTTAGATGTCCAGGTCAGTCCATTCGTCATCGCCGCGTTTTCGTTTTTTCTTGACGATGATCACGTCTTTGTCTGGATCGTATTCCATTTCGACGAATTTCTTCTTTTTCTTCTTTTTCCGCTTTGGCAAACCCTTACGATCTGCGTATTCGTCATCCTCTTCGGATTCGCTGTCAATTTCGATCTCAAATATTTCTGGTTTCAGCTCGAATAGCTCATCCAATGACCGATCTGCGATTTCGGCTTCGTCCACTTCGATCAGCGGCTCTTCTTCTGCGGTTTCAACTTCCTCTTCTTCGCCAATAACCTCTTCGGTCGCCACTCCTTCTTCAACTGCTTCCTCAGTCTCAACCTCAGGTACCACTGCTTTTGCTTCCACAACTTCCGCGGCTTCCTGAACGGCTTCAGTATCCATTTCAGCCGCGGCTTCAGCTTCGACAGCTTCCGCCTCGGCAGGAGTTTCGGCAACCGTCTCAACCTCAACCGGTGCGACTGGCGCTGCAAAAGATACATTTGCCAGGGCTGCCTGAATATCCTCCATCGCCTTCGGACCGATGCCCTGCAAGGCCAGGATTCTATCTGAATCAATTTGCATCTGCGCCATCAGATCGCCGATAGTTTCGATCCCGGCTTCACGCAGCAGGGTGCAGATGCGCTGAGAGATTTCCAGTTCTTCGATTGGGGCTTCGAAGGCTTCTTCGGGTATGGCGTCAACCACTGCCTTACGTTCTTCTGCAGCTTCCCGGCGTTCCTTCTGGCGCATTTCAATGACTGAGCGTTCGATCCGGTCGACAAACTGGTTTAATACCTGATACTCTTCCGGAGTAACCGGACGCCCTTGGGCCTTTTTGGCCATGATTTCTTCGACGCTGGCGATTGTCCCGGCTTCACGTTCGGCATAGATCGCGTAAACCGGGTCTTTTTGTAGTTTGTTCAGCAGGTCGCTAACCGCTTCCGGCAGGCTTTTGATGTCAATTCGCCAGGCGGTGAGTTTCGCGGCAAGGCGGGCATTCTGCCCATCGCGGCCGATAGCCAGGCTGAGTTGATCCTCGGGAACAACCACGGTCGCAGTTTTAGCGCCACGCGCCTGTTCGTTCAGGTACACACCAGAGACTCGAGCCGGGCTGAGCGCTTTATTAATATAAACCGTCGGATCCGGATTCCACTCAATGACATCAATTTTTTCGTCGTTTAATTCGCGGACGATTGCCTGGATGCGCACGCCGCGAATACCCACGCATGCGCCTACCGGATCCACTCCCGGCTTGAGGGCCGCCACAGCCACCTTTGAACGTTGACCGGGTTCGCGGGCAATGGAGCGAATCTCCACAAACCCGTTATATATTTCGGGCACCTCATTTTCGAGCAGGCGGCGTAAAAAGTTGCGATGTGACCGGGAGAGGGTAATCTGTGGGCCACGTGGTGATTGCTTTACATCCAGCAAGAGCGCCCGGATGCGTTCATGAATGCGAAAACGTTCGCCAGGAATCTGCTCTTTGTAAGGTAAAACGCCCTCGGCTTTCATATCCAGCCCGACAGTTACGTTTCCGTTGGTAATTGCTTGAATCACACCACTGATGATTTCCCCGATCTGGTCATTGAAATGGGAAAATTGCACATCCCGCTCCGCTTCACGGATGCGTTGTTGAATCACCTGGCGTGCGGTTTGTGCTGCGACCCTGCCGAAATCATCCGGTGTGGATTCCACCATGACGAGGGCGCCGATTTCGGTGTCAGAATCGTATTTTCTGGCAACCTCCAGGCTTACTTCGGTTCGCTCGTCCTGGACGACATCGACCACTTCTTTTTCGGCTAAGATGGACACCTCTCCCGTTTCAGGGTCGATCCGTGCTTCGATATTTTGGGCATTCGATGCATTTACAGCACGGCGGTAAGCCGAAACCATGGCTGCCTCGACTGCTTCCAGGATCACTTCCCGGGGGAGCTGCTTATCTTCGATTACCTCGTTGAAGGCAAGCGCGAACTCGTTTTTCATGCGAATAACTTCTCCAGCTTTTTGCTAATGATTGCACATCGATAGGATTTTGCTTGTTTTTTCCGACCTGGTAGCTGCCCGATAACTTTGTCGTCTTGATCCATTATAGTAAGAAAAGTGGGGGTTGCCCACTTTTCGTTGACTGGCTATAACGATGGCGTACTACCAGATGCATTTTAACATGGTTCGATATCTGCTGCAAGGTTCAAGTTGTCCGTCCGGGTAGACTCTTACAAGAAATTAAGGATTATTCCCCAGAATCCAGCTTTTTCTCCATGCGAAAAGCCGGTTCATTAACCTGAATTCGACGACCTTGATGGTCAATATAGGACCATCTCCCCGGTTCAACCCCCACGACACGATAGCCAAATCTTTCGTATAGCCGTCGAGCCGCTGGGTTATCCTGACTGACATTCAGTGTCACCCAACGGTACCCCTGTTGTTTTAAGTCTTCTTCTACCATTTTCAGGATGCGTGATCCCAAACCCAGATTCCGGTATGCTTCTCGCACCCGAAACCCAAACAAATAAACCCGTAGATCACCATTCCCGCTCCCTATGGAAGGTTTTCCAAGCTGGATGAACACCTGCGCAATAATTCCGGTGGGTGGGTGTTCAGCGACCCACATCACCGCCTCGCCTGTCTGATATTGCTGATAGGTCTGTGAGAAGATATTGCGAAAATGCGCCAGCTCACCCCCCCATTCCAGGCCAGGCAGGTCCTCGGGACGCAGTTTGCGGATTTGGATCATTTCGTTTGAATATTGGCGGATACTCATCTTTTTTCCAGTAGAGATTCTAATAATTCTTCTTCCTGGTCTGGATTGGTCACCTCGCCATCCAACCAGGCCTGCCGCAGCCGGCTGAGGATTTGCTGATATTCAGGACCAGGAGGCAACCCGATTGCACGCAGATCATGACCGCTAAGGGTCGGCTCCAGGTCTCGCCATTCCTGGTAATATCTTTCCAGCAATTCTCGGGAAGCTGGATCTTCACTCGCCAGGTATGCAGCCAGAATTGCCAGTTGCGGTTTGGGGTCCAGCTTTGCGGTTATCTGGCTGGGTGAAAGACCCTGAAGCCCCTGCAAGGCTTGCCAGACTTCTCCGGCTGCCAGGATCTGCTCTGCGATATTCCGCGGATAAACCAGTTGGTTCAGGATAGCCCGAGCGCTGTCGGACGAAAGGCGGATTAACCACAGCGAATAAGCCAGCGCTCGCAGCAATGGGTAATTGCGGGGTAATCCGTTGATCCTCCAGTCTGGCAATTCTTCAAGTTGCTCAAATCGGGCTGCCAACCAATCATCCCAGGTGAGTTCCGGATGTATGATACTAAGCAAACCCAATTCATCCAGGCGTGCCAGCATTGGCGCGCGTCGTTTCTCGTCCAGAACATGATCGAGTTCGTGTCGGATACGTTCACCGGAAACACGCTCTAATAAAGAACGTGCTTCCATGAGTAACTGCAAGGTGCGTTCCTCGATTTTGAACTGATAGCGTTGTTCATACCGCACGGCGCGCAACATCCGGGTGGGGTCGTCCACAAATGAGATCGAATGTAATACGCGCACGAGTCTCTGATTCAGATCTCCCAACCCACCCCAATAATCAAAAAGCTCGCCATAATGGTTGCCATCCAGTCGCAACGCCAGGGTATTGATGGTGAAATCTCGTCTGTGCAGGTCCAGCTTTATGCTCCCCTTCTCAACGGTTGGCAGGGCTGTGGGATGAGTATAAAATTCGGTGCGTGCAGTAATCAGATCGATAAATTCCGGCAGGTTCTCGGGCAGAATCGGTTCTGAAGAAAATTGCTGCAGGTCCTCTGCCAGCTTTTTCCGATTAGATACCAAAAACCACTTGGCAGTCCCGAATCGCCCGTGGCTGGTCACACGCCCACCATACTGAGCTTGCAGCCTTTTCGCTAACGCGATTGCATCTCCTTCCGCCACCAGATCCAGATCCAGAGAAGCTCGCTCTAACAGTAAATCGCGCACAAACCCCCCCACAATATACAAAGCTGCTCGTTCTTCATAAGCCGCCTGCGCCACTGCTTTAATTAATGCCAACCGGGCAGGCGGCAGAGCGGATTCAAGCCGCTGGCTCAAGTTCTGCCTGCCGGCATGGTTGTATTGATCAGAGAGAGTTTTGAGCAGATCGGTGCGTGTGACGATCCCGATAATGTCTCCGCTTTGTGGGTTTACCACCGGGATTTGTCCCCAGCCGGTTTCGGTCATCAGATTCTGCAGGTGTTCGACCGAATCTGTCGGCTGCACGGTAACACTCCCGGCCTGCATCAATGAACGCGCAGGTAAATTCAGTTTGTGCGAGACGGCGCGATCGACCGCCCGGCGAGTCAGAAGCCCCACCAACTTTTTCCCCTCCACCACCGGGTAGCCTTCATAACCAAAGCGTTGCATACGTTGTAAGGCAACTTCAGCGGGGGTATCCGCCGGCAATAATTGAGGCCCGAGAGACATTAGTTCTGCAACGGTCACTACCGGTTTCACGATTTCGGGTAGCAGAGCCAGCAACTTTGATCGTACCTGGTTTATGTCACCATTTTTTACCAGTGCAGCCGAGGCGCGCGGATGCCCGCCGCCGCCAAATTTGGCGGCGATTTCCGCCACGTCGATATGGTCGTCGGTGGACCGGGCGATGATCTGCACGCCTCCCCGAATTAACAGAACAAGAAATAGGGCATGCGGCTCGAGCACATTCCGTAATTTATGGGCAATGGTTGACAATTCTTCATCGAGTTCACGTGCATCTCCGCAGGCGATCATGACCGTATGCCCATGAATTTGATGGGTTGT
>JAGUYX010000176.1 GCA_020061145.1 Anaerolineales bacterium
AAAGAATTCATCTTCGGTTATTTCTTTGAGATATTCTTCAATGCGCGATATGGCGTCTAAAATATGCCGTAGATAAACTACTTCATCGTGAGCCATAAAGCACCTTAAGGTCATTAAGAATATTGTCGCGTATGTATGGGCTGATGGCTGCTTCTGTCAGTAAATCAACTTTCCTCCCTAAGGCTTCCGATAATTGTCGTTCTATTCTTACCAATGCAAGTAATCCTTTTCGTTCAGAAAACTTGATCAGCAAATCAACATCGCTTTGGGCTGTTGCTTCACCCCTTGCCATTGAACCAAACATTCCAAGCATCACGACATCATTCTCACGACATATTTCGATAAGTTTTTCATTGTCGATATTAATGACAGCCATAGCAATCTCCAAGTATCTTTATTGTACTTGAAAATATTTGGGCTTCATAATTTTGTGTTCATCTTGGCAGCTAACGGATTCGTGCTAAGCTGCCAAGGTACGGTCCTGCGCTAGTCACTCAAAATTCCCCTGATCGAAACCTGGCTTGCCAATCGCGCAGCATCCCCGCCAGCCTTAGCGAGGTGTCAGCTTGCCGATTGTTTCGAAAGGGATAGCGCTTCTGCCCGCCTCTTGATTCCCAGCATGCACTTACGCATCATCACAATGTCAAAAAACTCGATAATCAGATTGAAAAGAATAACAGGTGAGAGCCATCGATATTTCACACGTACCCGCGTTACAAGGCGAGAATGGGCTTTCCCTTCGGAGTATATTCCCCAGACCCAACTGCTATCGCCCTTGTTGTCCCACCATAACACCCATTCGTTGACCTTGAAATTCTTAACGTACATCCCTTGCTTTCCATCTGGGCTCATGGGAAGAAGGGTGCCGATTTGCACGTTTTGATGTTCGGGGAGGATAACTTCCGCACTTGGCCTGGCTAGATTATCCAGCAGATCATAGCTATACCAGCCAGCCCGATTTACACCCATCTGGACTATTCAGGGGTAAATACTTTCAGTGGATGCGCGGATGGTCACTGCCCGAGTAGCATTGAAGGAAGGATCGCCCACAATTTCATCCCCAGGCATAGCGCGTCTAATTTCCTCGTCGGTAGCCCCCAGCGAAGTTGCCAGGGGCGAAGAAGAGCAAAATAGAGAAGCACAAGTGCGATAAGTATGAGAACGACGAAAACGATTGGTTGCATATCTATTCTCCCAAGGTTCGATTCAGCAACCCAACGGTTGGCGTTACTGGCGCTGGGGCGTACGCGGACAAACCGTCCGAGCGAAAAAAGGCCGAGGCATACAAACCTGCTACCCTCAGCGCTCTGCCGCGGTCATGGCGCCTTCCAGGTATTCGGTGACGATTTCCACCACTTCTATGCAGGTCAGCGGGTTTTCAGGCACGGTGTTCTTCTCGTTCGTCAAAATCGTGCTCCAGGCGGCGCCGAATTTTCGAGCGGGCGCGGTGCAACCGTACTCTTTGATTGGTCTCGGTCAGACCCAAAACGTTACACACTTCCTGCGAGCTCCAGCCCTCCCCTCACGTCCAATCCTCCAGGCGAAAGTCTTTCGCAAATGGATTAACAAAGCGCACCCCCTCCAGCATCCGGCCATCGCTGAAATCCTCGCTGAAAATAACGGTCACCTGGTTGAGGCGGGCAGAGGCCCAGATTTGGGCATCATAATAAGGCAGGCCATGGTCGCGGGCGCCACGCGCCGCATCCAGCACGATCAGCGGGGTCAGGTCGAAAACCGGCATCATGCGTGTAAATTGTTCAGCCTGGCTTAAGGCGTCCGAACGACTGAAGGGCGGATCAAGCTTACGGGTAACTACCGTAAGGAACTCAGACAGGCATTGCACGCTCAGCCGCCCCGTTCCAGACATGGCCAGCTGGTTCAGGACCTCCATCGCCCGAGCTTGCTTATCGGGGGTTTGGATATCATAAAAATAAACCAGCACATTCGTATCCACCAGAACAGGCGGCATGGGTTAATCCTTGCTCCGATCACGCAACCAACGATTTGCACGTTCTGCATAGATTTCTTCACGGTTCCAGCGATAAGGTTTTCCAGGCTTACTTTTCTGCCGACGGTTTTCTAAAAACTGAACGATTTCCTGCCAGGCAGCCACAGAGTCGGATAAAGGCTCAAGCGAAGTCCCGCCTGACTCTCGCTCAATAGCCTGGCGGATGATCTCTGCTTCGCTCAGGCCACGCGCCTTAGCCAGGCGTTTGAGCAATTCATCCTGGTGCTTGCGGATATAAATCTGTTTCCGGATCATATTGGTACCCATGTTCCACCTCCACCCTGATTATACATCACTTTATACATCAATCACCATTACCTCCCCACCCTCAAGGCAAGCGTACTTGAATTTTCATGCGACCCCCGGCCCGCCCCCTGGCAGCGGGCGGGCGAAAGAGGTTATGATCAATTCCCGGCGGGTGCCAAACTTTGGTCGTCAAATGCGCAAGCTCTACCCCTCCCCCTCCATCCAACGCGTGAATTTGCTCCTGCTCCAGGGGTTGGACATCCACGAAGTGTCGGGCAGGGGAAGTTGCATTGCCTGGTTCACGCTCAGCCAGCCCTGAGGCAGGATTAAATCCTGCGGTCGACCCCTGTTGCTCAGCCAGGCCAGCCGGCGGGTCTGGTTGCCGGCGTAAAACAACCGGAGGGTGATATCGACGTCCTGCGCCACATAATCGAGCACTTTTTGATAGTCACCCTGCGCCCACAGGATTGGGGCCAGTTCGCCGCTCATCCCCGGCAGTTTGCCGCGGAGGCGCATGCCCTGGGCGGCTTTATCCAGGGCAAGCGGGAAACCCCTGGCACAGAAAACATGGAACATCATATCGATATGCCCGGCAGCTATCTCGCGGCAGCGTTGGTATTCCCCGCTTTCCTCGGCCAGGATGTCGAAATCAAACCCCAGCCCGTTCCAGGTCACGATCTGGCAGCCAGACGCCACGGCATCCTGGAGGAAATCGACCAGCGCGATGGCTTCGTCCCGGCTCATCTGGGCGGCGGGTTCCCCCTCGGCGGTGCGCCCGTACCAGAGCCGGAGCTCCTGTTCGCTGGTCAGGGTGGCGGCGCAGCTGATCCCAAACGGGCGGTAGGGACGCCAATCCGCGGCGTCCGAGGGAAAACTTTTTGAGATTTCCAGGTCAAAGGCCAGGTAGCGGCCCGGGAAAGGCGAGTCAGGTGGCATGGGTGGGATCCATTTCGTTTATTGTTTTTCGGGGATCAGGCGCACTTCGATGCGTGCATCCAGCGCTTCAGCAACTCTCTTCAAAAAAGAAAGACTTGGGATGCTATCTCCATTTTCTAATCGCGCGATTGATGGCTGGTGTGTACCCACACGTTCAGCCAGTTGTGCTTGGGTCAGCCCGCGTTGAATGCGAAGCCTGGCAATTTGGTATCCAGGTTCTAGTTGGCGAGCAGCTTCAATAAATTCGGGGTCTTTTAGCTGCTCTACCTGCCAATCTTTATAACTTTTTTTAGAAATTGGCGTCATTTTCTTCCTCCAAAATGGCAGACATTCTCCGATTAGCAATCTCGATCTCCCGATCAGGCGTGCGTTTGGTTTGTTTACGAAAGGCATGCAGTATCACAAACGTTCGACCCAAATACAAGAAATAAAGCAGGCGATTTCCACCAGGGCGCAATTCCCATAATTTACCTTCGATAGGGCGTGCGTGCGGCATACCAAGTTTGGTTCCAAATTCTTCCAATAACCGCAAAACATTATTGATTCTCGCCCTATCGCTGGCGGGCAGCTTGTTTATATACTCCATCACAGGGCTTCTGCCACGATGATCTTCATAAAAATATATTTGCCAGGTTGATTTGTTGTTCACTCAATCCTCCCCATTATAACATATTTGTTATATAACCCAGCCAAATTTTTGCCTGCTTTACCTCATCACCCCAACCCGGCTGCGCTTCACCAGTCCGTTCTGGTATAGCTCGTATAACCTCAGAAAAACCACGCCTCCCAGGATCAGCAGGCTGCCGGCGATCTCCACCACCCCCAGGCGCTCGCCCAGCAACACGTAGGCGCTGGCCGCGGTAAATACCGGCTCCAGGGTGAGGATCAGGTTGGCAACGCTGGACGGCAGATGGCTCAGACTGACGTTATACAACCCGAATCCCGCCACCGTCGGGCCGGCGGCCAGCAAAAACAGGATGCCCCACCCGGCCAGCGAACCCCCCGGCCAGAGGAAATCCACCGGTTGGGCGGCTTTGCCGGGCAGCCAGCTTAACGGGGCCAGGTTGACCAACCCCAGAAATATCGCCGCAAAACCGAAGGTGTAGAGCAAGGTGGTCCAGGGGTTCAGCCCGCGCTGGGCGGCGGAGCGCCCCATCAGGCTGTAGGCGGCGTAGCTCAGCCCGGAGAACAGGCCGGTCAGGATGCCAGCCAGGGCGAATGTTTCTCCACTATTCTGCCAGACCCGCGGGTCCAGGGCGCCGGAAACCAGCACGCAGCCCGCCAGGCTGAGCGTTACCGCCAGCAGTTTCCCCCACCCCAGCCGCTCCCGGAGCAGCCAGCGCCCGAGCAAGGCGGTGAACCCGGCGGAACTGTACACCAGCACCGTGGCGATTGCCGCCCCGTTCAACGCCACCGATAAGGTCCACAGGGAGTTGAAAATCGCCAGTACCAGCCCAAAAGCCAGCAGATAGAGCCACTGCCGGGGCGGGAGGCGCAGCAAAGCCGGGTGGAGCAGCCCCAGGATAGGGATCAGGGTGAGCACCACGAACACATCGCGCCAGAAGGCCAGCACCAGGGCCGGAATCTGGTAAGCGCCGGTGAGATAACGGATAAAAATGGCGGTGGTCGAGAGAATCGCCGCGCTGAGTACGGCAATCAGGTATCCGCGGCTGGCGGCAGGGATGGGCGTGGCGGTAGCAGTGGTCATCAGGTGGCTCCGTAGTGATCAGGCGAGTTGCCTGCGCCCTGGCCTGTTCCGGGTAAGCGGATTGTGCGGGAGACAGGCAGAGCGGGCATTATTTGATTCTACTCGCTTACCGCCGGTTGCCTATAATCGGATAAGCGGACAGCCAACTAAAAATGGTTGGTTCAACGCCGCTCAATGATAAAGCACAGGGACTCAGGGCGTGGTGAGTTAACCGGCTCCCAACAGCTTCTTGCACAGTAACCATGTGCGAGGGCTGATTTTTGGCGATACATTTGCCCGGCTGGATTTTTAGGAAAGCCGTTCCAGCAGCTCCCTCAGACGAACGCCTTCCAGACCCGGCAGCACCAGATCGGCTGCTCCAACCTGTTCCACCGGCCCCAGACCGATACAGCGCATACCGGCGGCGCGGGCGGCAGCGATCCCGGCGGCGGCATCCTCCACAACGACGCAGTTTTCCGGGGCTTCCCCCAACAATCGGGCAGCGAGCAGGAACAGGTCGGGGGCGGGCTTGGTACGCTCCACACTGTTGCCATCTACCAGTACATCGATCTGCGGGCGTAACTCCAGCCGGTTTACAACCTGGGCGGCGTTGCGGCTGGCGGAGGCGATGGCGATCTTGAGGCCGGCGGCGCGCAACTCGCCCAAAATTTCCCTGGCCCCCGGCAGCAGCTCCTGCGGTGTGATCTGGCGAATACGCTCCAGGTAATACCGGTTTTTACGATCCATCCACTCCTGCGCCTGCTGCGGGGAGATCCGGCGGCCTTTAAGCAACAGATTCAACGACTCCTGGCGCGAGACCCCGCGCAGGGCTTCGTTATCCTGGCGGGTGAAGGGAATTCCCTCTTCGTCAGCCAGTTGCTTCCAGGCCCGGTAATGGTGCTCGGCGGTATCGGTCAGCACGCCATCCAGATCGAAGATAAAAGCTCGAATCGCCATAACAAGACATCGTCAAAGCCGCGCAAGCAAGCCGCAGCGAAAGCGCGGGCGCTCCATATTTGCCCGGCGCTGCCACAGAGACCGTGAGAACCAGGAATAAACCATGTCCGTGCTACCGTTCGTTCACGTAAACGGCATAACCCTGGTTTTGCCTGGCAATATCGACAAAATATCGTTTTCCGTGAAATGAAAAAGTAAACGCCAGCCGTCGCCAGGCATCCGGCAGGCGCGGGTGGACCGCAAAACCGCCGTCCTCCAGATGAACCCCGGCGAAACCAAACACCACCGCCTGCCACAGGCCGCCCGCTGAAGCGCCATGGATGCCATCGCTGGCATTACCGCGCACATCGTACAGGTCGGCAAAAGCGCTGCGACTGAAATGTTCGTAGGCGTCCTCAATTCGCCCGACTTTACACGCCATAATCGCCTGGATCGCCGGGCCAAGGGATGAACCGTGACTGTGGTCGGTGCGC